>CAZFQG010000077.1:0-26548 GCA_964520785.1 uncultured Planctomycetaceae bacterium
ACCTATATTTAGTGGCTACATTCATGCAAAGGAAAAACAACGCAACCCCTTGCGCTACCCCGGTTTGGACTCAAAAACGGGGGTCAAAAGGGGGAGAAGTTTGGCTTAATGGAACTTGTGGAAAAACAGAAGCGAGAGGGCAACAGATTTTCAAATTCCCATCAACCCCAGTCCGCCCAGGTTCCGGGGTTTTTGATAGGCCACCTCGTGCCTGACAACGCCGGACGTTGCCCCCGCAACCACCCCGCCGCCGGCCCCCTCTAATCACTAATCAAGTTCTGACCCCAGACTACGTCAGCCCGTATGCCTTGGCCAGGATCTCCACCGGGTGGAGCGACTCCTTGGCGGCGCCTTGGGCCAGTTGGAGGCGGCAGGCGGTGCATTCGGTGGCCGTGAGTTGGATGTCCGCCGCGCGCATCCGGGAGACGAGCTGCCAGCCGGCGCGGAGACTGGTGCGAAAGCCGTCGCGGCGGAGGCCGAACGAGCCGGCCGTACCGCAGCAGCCTTCCTCGATCGTTCTGACGACCAGGCCGGGAATCAACCCCAGAAGCGACGCACCGGGCGTGCCGATTTCCATCGCCTTCAAGCGGCAAGGGGCATGGTAGCCGACGGACAGATTCAGCGGCTTGAAATCGAGTTCAAGCCGCCCCTGTTCGTGAATCCGCCAGAGATACTCGGAAAGATCGAAAACCCGCTCGGCGACCTGCCTCGCGTCGTCGTCGTCGACGAGCTTCGGATAAACATACTTCAGGCAGTACGCGGCGGCCGGCTCGAGCACGACGATCGAATAGCCGTGCCGGACCGCATCCCCCAGGGCAACCGTGTTCTTCCGGGCCTGCGCGGCCGTGTATTCCACCGCCCCGCACGCGGCCGCCGTAACGCCGGACGGACGCTGGTTCGGCGGAACCGTGAAGGGGATATCGTTGTGCCGCAAGACGGCGACGGCCGCCTCGGCAATCGCCGTGTCGAACTGGTTGACGAACGTATCGACGAAAAGGGCCGCCTTCTCCCCCGGCAGGCGCTCCATCTTCGCCCATCCCCGCCGCGCCGCGCGCCGCAGAAACGTTTTCCGGGCGATCCGAGGCAACCGCCGGGCGCGGCTGAGTCCGAGCGTCTTCTCCACGATCCACCTCCCCTGCGGCGACGCCAGCGGAAGACCGGCCGCCGGTCCCAGCCACCGGGAGGCCTGAAGAAGAGACTCCGCGTGGACGAAGGCGCGGTCGTTGGGGTCCAGCCCGTTCGTCGCGACGTGGGCCGCCTTCGCCCCGGCGATCAGCGCTGAGACATCCACCCGCGATGGGCAGATCAACCGGCACATTTCGCAATGGACGCACAAATCGAGAATCCGCTTTCCCTCGATGGTCAACAGCAGTTCCGGTGGAAGCTCACCGTTGAAAAAACCGCGGATGAAGTTCACCTTGCCGCGCGGCGAAGCCTCTTCGAGCGGCTGAACGCGCAACAGTGGGCAAACCCGCGTCCCCATTGCCCGGGAGCGGCATGCGCCGCAGCCGCTGCACGCCTCGACGATCCGGACCGCCTCTTCCACTCGCCCGTAAAGGCTCATCTCCGCGATCGCCGCCGCGGCCGGCCCTTCGGATTCGATCCGGATCGGGGGAATGATCGCACCAAGCCACTCGCGCGAATCGGCCGTGGCGATGATCTTTCCCGGATTCAGGAGGTTCTCGGGGTCGAAGATCGCCTTGACCCGTTCCAGAACCGGATAGAGTTCGCCGTACTGCCGTTTGAGGAAGTGGGTCCGCGAAAGGCCGGTCGCGTGCTCTCCGGAGACCGTCCCTCCCACCAAAAAAACCTGTTCGTACAACTCGTTGGCCAGTCCCCACATGGCATCCCGCGCCGCCGCGTCGGCGAGGTCGACGAAGGGAAGCAAATGGACCTGCCCCTGGCCCGCGTGGCACGACAACAGCGCGGTCACCTGGCGCCGCTTGAGGATGTTTTGTACGACCCCCAAAAACGCCGCCAAATCGGCCGGCGGCACCGCAATATCCTCGACGAGGGGAATCGGTTTGGCCTTCCCCTCCAGGCGGTAGAGCGTCGGCCGCAGCCCGGCGACCAACTCATCCGCCAGATCGACCTCCTCCGGGGCGAACGTCGTCCGCGATTCGAACCGGTGTTTCTTCTTCTCTCCCACCCGCGCGAGCATTGCCCGGGTCCGCTCCCGCAATTCCGCCGGATTGTCCGCTTCGAACTCGACCACCAGAAGGGCGCCGGCCCCGGTCGGAATGAGCCGTTCGAAGACGCCCAGGGTTTCGCGCGCCAACGACAGATAGCGGCTCTCCAAGAGATCGCAGGCCGCGGGGCGATGCGACAGGACGTCCGGAACGGCTCTGGCGGCCGCCTCGGCGGTCTCGAAGAAGAGCAGCGCGCACGCGCGGTGCGCCGGCAGCGGCGCGGTCCGGACGACCATTTCCGTGAATAGCCCGAGCGTCCCCTCCGATGCGACCAGCAGCCTGGCCACGTTCAAGCGGTCCTCTTCCAGAATATCGAAGACGTGGTAACCGGCCCGGTCGACGGGGCTTTTCGAACGATGCCGCGCCAGGGTGGATTCATGCTCGCCGAGCAGACTTGCCAGCTCGCGGACGATCCGTCGTTTGGGGGAAGCGGCGTCGGCGTTCTCTTCGCCGGCGAGCGGCTCGGTGCCGAAGTTGAGGGGCGTTCCGTCGGCAAGGACGACCTGAACCCGCTCGCACCGCTCGGCGATGTCGCCGAAGGCCAGGCGGCGGCGTCCGGAACCACCGACGGCGAGCGTTCCCCCGACGGTCGTTGCCGGCCGGGTGCCGGCATCAGAAGGAAATCGCCGCCCCAGCCCGCGAAGGTGCTCGTCGACCCTTTCCCGGGCGATTCCCGGCTGGACTCGGATCGTGTCTTGGTCCGTCTCGACGATCCGGCGCATGTGGGCGGAGAAGTCGATGATGATCCCCTCGCCGAGCGATTCCCCGGCCGAGCCGGTTCCCGCGCCCCGGGCATGAATGGAAATGCCGTGTTCGCTCGCGTAGCGCGCGCACTCGCTGACGTCTTCCACCGACCTGGGTCGGACCACGACCAAGGGCCGCACGGCGTGGATGCCGCCGTCGGTCGCGTAGAGCCACAACGTGATGGGATCGGCGAGGACTTCTCCCGAAACGACGCCCCTGAGATCGTCGCGGACATGCTCGCGTTGTTGCTCCCAGCGATGTTGCATCAGAGGCGGTGACTACCGTAGATCAGGGACAGGATTTCGGAACGGGTCGACTGGTTATTCCGGATCGCCCCCTTAATGGCCGAAGTAACGCAGACGCTTCCCGGCTTGCGGACGCCCCGGACCGTCATGCAGGTATGGACCGCCTCGACGATGACCGCCACGCCACGCGCGTCGAGTTCTCCCATGAGCAAATCGGCGATCGTCTCGGTCATTCGTTCCTGCACCTGCGGCCGCCTGGCGACCGCGTCCACCACCCGGGCCAGCTTGCTCAGCCCGACGACCTTTCCGTTGGGCAGATACCCGATGTGGGCCTTTCCCATGAAGGGCAACATGTGGTGCTCGCACATGCTGTTAAAGCTGATATCGCGGACGATGACCAATTCGTCATATTTCTCGGAAAAGAACTTCTTCAGGTGGTCGCGCGGGTCCTCGCGGAGTCCCCGGAACATCTCCGCGTACATCCGCGCCACCCGCGCCGGCGTTTCGCGGAGCCCCTCGCGGTCGGGGTCTTCCCCAACGGCGGCAAGAATCTCGCGAACCGCCGCCTCGATCCGCGCCAGATCGACCTCGGGGACGTCCGGCTCGGTAATCTCCCCCTCGTCGAGGAGACTGCCGTCAATGACATTCGGCTTGTGCAACGGATCGTCTTCAGGCATGAAAGATATCAATCAAGGGAAAGAAGGGGATTTCAGAGGTGTTCCTCCTGGAGTAGCAGCTATCCAATTCTACCGAAAGCCTCGCGGGTGAGAAAGGGTGGTATTTTGGACCCCCTACGCGAAGTATTTAGATATCGCGACTCGTTGAAGACCCAGTACTACCCCGCAAGGGTGCCGAGCATGATCAAGTCGGTCGGAGCGAGGACGTAGGCATGTTCGACGAGCCGGTGTAATCCGACGAGGCGCCCGGCGGTTCGCGCGGCGCCGCAGAGGATCGCCAAGAGTGGCCTGCCCTGCCGGAAGAGCCGTTTGGCGCGAAGGTCGATCCGCCCCAGGGCGGTGCCAACCGGATGAAACTCGCCGGGAACCGGCGTGTACCAGACGGTGTCGGCGTCGGCGAAATTGAGCCCGGGGAAAACGGTACGGATGCCCTCGTGCGTAAAACGCCAGTAGTCGCCGGGAAAGGGGTGGTATTTGAAGGCGAAAGGGGCGGACACGCAGACGCTTCCGCCCGGCCGGAGTAACCGCGTTACGTTCTCGGCCATGGCGAAGGGCCGGCGACAATGCTCCAAAACGCTCAGACAAAAGACCGTACCGAAACGCCGTCCCTGAAGGACCGAATCGACTTCCTCGAACGGCCGAGTCAAATCCAGGACCGTGTCCACCCCTTTTCCCGGCTCCAAGTCGACGCCCACATAATCGCCGTGGTTGACGAAAAGACCGCGCAGGTCCACCGTACTACCGTAATCGCGAGACCCGATTTCCAGAAAGGGTCCTTCAAGACGATGAACGCGATTCCGGATGAACGTGAGCTGGTTGGGGTTTCCCATGGTCTGGTCCAAATCTCGGACTCGGGCGGATCGTCACGACCGGGATTTCGCTCTCCGGGTTCGATCCGTCGGTCGGACGTCCCGGAGGGCTTGATAATTCTTGTCCTTCGCGGACGCGCTCGGCGCCGGTTGCGCCGCCGGAATCAACCGCGGGGTGCGTACTTTGGTTCCATGGACTCGGCCGTGACGGCGGACCAGCGCACGGTAGTCGAATCGCAGGAATTCGTAGGTGAACTTGGGTGGATTCATGGCCATCCATCGCTTGGCGAGCGCGGCGACGACGGCCTCGTACTCCCGCTGCGATTCGCCGTGGGCGAAGCAGCGGCCCGCGAACCGGCGGATGTCCCCGTTGAAATGGGGGCTGATGTGCCACAATTCGTGGACCACCGTCGAAAGCTTATCTTCGAACGAAAGGTTCAAGAACCTTGGGAGGTAGAAGTTCAGAATGTAGAGCATTTCTCGGCCGTCCGCGTCCAGTGTCCGCTGGACCATCCAGCGCCTCCCCCCGCGAATTAGGGTCAACGAGCCGTTTTCGAATCGCAACGGAGTGAGGGAGGCGTACATTCCATGCGGGACCGCCTTCCGGGTTTGGCAGAAGCTAACCGCGATCCGGTCCATCCGGATGTGGGCCAACTCCGGCAAGCGGCATGCCATGTCGTCGCAGAGTCGTCTGGCGTGGAACGTGAAATCGAAGCCGGCGGTGGGACGGATCATGGTCGCGAAGAAAACATGCGAAAAAGGCGGTTCGCCGGGCGCCCGCGCGCATTCGTCAACACGGCCGGTTCCGGCTAAAACCGCGAACGTAACGATTCTAGCGAGAACGCGGAAAAAAATCTACCCAACAGTCCGGTGAACCGTTGCGAGGCGCCGTTCTTCCGGCCGGGACTCCTGTCCTCCGGCGGCGCATCGACTTCCGTGATACCCATTCGCCGTGCTCGCTCGACGAGGGCGTGCTTGAAGTACTGGAACTTCCTGTCCGAGTCCTTCTGCCGCGCCCACAGGAATGTGCTTTCGACCAGATCGCGAGGAACCTCGCCGCGGTCGACGTTCGCCATGACCCGTTCGACAAAGCCCTGGTCTTCCGGTTCGGCGGTCCGCAAGCCGGCCTTAATGATCGCGGCATCAATCCGGTCCGGTCGGCCGACTTGGACCCGGTTGAGTTGCGCCGCGGCATTTCCCGACAGAAAGAGAAAAATCATCGCGACTGCGGAAAAAGGAGCGTGAAAGGTGTTTTGTCGCATTGAAGGCTCCAAATCGAGAATCCGTCCAAACCGATTCCAAACGGGGCGACAGCGTACGCGCAATCGTTCTCCAATGCAAGGGCGGTTTTCGGATCGCAATACCGAAGCATGGAAGTACTATAGGGGCATATCCGAACTCCCTGTAAATACTATTCAGTAGGTGTTGACCGACGAATGTGTCATCAGGACGGCGTGGGGATGCAATAAAACCCTTTTTCGGGGGGTGCGCTACTGGTCCTGGGTGAGACCGGTTTGCAAATACGTGCTATTCTTTTTTTGAGGAACGTGCAACACCTGGGAGAACCAATGTCGGGATACGTCAACGGCGCGACGATTCAATTTGACGGTGGTGAGCCGCACAAAATCGAATACGCCGTTCTGGGGGATCGCATTTCAGCCACGCAAGCTTCGCGAGACGACCACCCGCACGAATCGAAGTAGCCCCCTCCTGCGAAGCCAGTTCCTTGGAAACGGTCGGGCTCCGGCGGTGCGGCTTTTGCAAGCCGGAAGATGCCCCCCCCTTTTCGTGGGGGTATACACGACTCGTAGAGACGCTTTAGAATTGTGGTGTTGTGCCAATTTGCCGGCCGGCGCGGGAGTTTGAAGATTCATGATTTGTTCCTGCCAACGCTGCCTGACGACTTTGCTTTTTCTCGTTGTGTCCTTGCTCTGCGACCAGGCGCAGTCGCAAAGTACGGCCGCCTTCGATGAGGCACGGAACTTCATGGTCGACAAGGAGATCGTGGGGGCCGGCGTGGAGAATCCGCGGGTGATTCAGGCGATGCGGATGACTCCTCGGCACGAGTTCGTTCCACTGGCGAAGCGCCGTTGGGCCTATTTGGACATGGCCCTCCCCATCGGGCAAGGCCAGACCATTTCCCCTCCGTTCGTCGTGGCCTACATGACCGAGGCGATTGATCCTCAGCCGACGGACCGCGTTCTGGAGATCGGGACCGGCAGCGGCTATCAGGCGGCCGTGTTGGGCCACCTGGTACGCGAGGTCTATACCATCGAGATCGTCGAACAGCTTGGAAAGACGGCCCAGAAAGCGTTCGAGCGGCTGAAGTACGACAACGTGTTCGCCAAAGTGGGGGATGGCTTCCAAGGCTGGCCGGAACACGCGCCCTTCGACAAGATTATCGTTACCTGCTCTCCCGAACGGGTTCCCGTCCCTTTAGTTCAGCAACTCCGCGAGGGAGGACGCATGGTCATCCCGGTCGGCGAGCGCTACCAACAGACGCTTTATCTTCTGACGAAGAAGGAGGGGAGACTCGAAACCGAAAAACTACAGCCAACCCTGTTCGTTCCGATGACCGGTATCGCCGAAAGCCAGAGGCAGGTGAAACCCGACCCGGAGAACCCCGGTCTGGTCAATGGGGGTTTCGAGGAGGTGGACGAGAAGACCGGCGAGCCGATCGGCTGGCACTATCAACGACAGCTTCGGATTTCGTCGGAAGGAGCGGTCCCCGGGGGTGAAAACTACGTCACCTTCTCCAATAACGAACCGGGGCGAGGATGTCAGGCGCTGCAAGGTTTTCCGGTTGACGGGAGAGTAATCAAGCAACTCGAATTGACTTTGGATGCCAAGGGAAACGACATCCGCCCGGGCATGAGAGGAGGCGCATGGCCCAGCGTCGCGATTACCTTTTTCGGTCCGAACCGGAATTACCTCAAGGAAGTCCACACGAGTCCCTGGCGAGGGACGTTCGACTGGCAGCCGGAACGGGCCGTTATCGATGTACCCCCCTTGGCGAGAGAGGCCATCATCCGCATCGGCCTGCAAGGCGCCCTGGGCGAGTTGTCGCTCGATAACATCGAGATCAAGCCACGCCGTGCACGGTAGGGAGCCGATGGCGAACCCGAGGAGGTCCCGACTCGCCCCTTGCGGCGATAAATGCACATAAACACCCAAGGCATCGCATCACTATTTAGAACGCCGTGCTGTGGGAGAAGTGCTTGAATGAGTTTACCGATCGAGTATTTCCGCTGCGGGCACCAGGCGATACCGGTGTGTTGGGTCCGTTGGGTCCCACCTACGCTTTCGGTGGAAACCACAGCATCATCGGGTCGGGACCGTTTCCCGTCTGGATGACCGCTTCTACTTCCATCTTGTCCAAGTCGATCACATGGACGCCGTCCTCGTGCTCGCACCCGACGAACGCCTTCTTCCCATCGGGGGAGAGTTCGATCCCGATGGCGTAACTCCCGACCGGAATCCGCTTGACCTCCTTAAGCGATTTCGTGTCGATCACCGTGACGATCCCCTTTTCCGACCAGCAGGGGACGAGGGCTAATGCCCCGTCGTCGGTGAAGTGAATCCGTACGGGCATATCGGCAGTGGGAAAGGTCTTCACCGGCTCGTCGGTCGCGACGTCGATGATCGTGATCGAGCCGCCCGTCTGGTTGGCCGCCCAGAGGTGCTTCCCATCCGGCGTAAACGCCATCCCTTCCACCCCTTCGCCGCACGGAATCTTCTTGATTAACCGGCCGGTCGCCCGGTCGATTACGGAGACATCCTCCGACACGATATTCGCCGTGTAGAGCCGTCTCGCGTCGGGCGAGACGAGTACCATGTGGGATATCTTCCCCTCCGTCGGGATCGTTCGCGTCACCTCGTGGTTGACCGTGTCGACCTCGATCACGTAACCGGTCTGGCCGGCCGTGAAGTAGGCGAATTTCCCGTCCGGCGCCATTGCCGCGCCGTGGACCCGCGTCGCCTTGCCGGTCGGAATCTGCCTGACGTGTTTTCGTGCCGGGAGGTCGATCAGGGAAATCGTATTCCCTGGGGGAGCGTAGTTCGAGAGATAGGCATATCGCCCATCCGGGGTGATGACGATTTCGTGCGGATTCGGACCGGTCGAAATCGTGTCGAGTATCTTGTACGTGCTCGGGTCGATGAAGCACAGCGTGTCGCTATGTTTGTTCGCCACCAGCAGAAAGGGGCCGTCGCCCAAGGAATCCCTCCCCATTTCCGCCGCGAACCCGGGCACGATCCAAGCAAGAACGCCTACGACACAAAACCCCCAACCCATTATCATCCGATTCATCGCATTTCTCCGAGAAAGAAGCCAACTCGCCATCAGTTTTATTTGTTTTCTTCGTCCACCGTGACGAACAGCGGGTCTTTGAGGAGAAGCTCTGGCGTCAGTGACGGATGCGTCAGATCCGCGATCGGCACGCCGGCCTGCCACCAGCACTTCACGTGCCGGACGTCGATCGCCGAGGCGGCAAGCACCCGGTCGCCGCATTTCGCGTCGGTCGGTTCAACCAGGAGGCTCTCGAGCACCGCGTCCTTCGTAGCGATCGGGGCTACGTACGTAACGGCGAAGGTGGCCGGCTCGTATTCTCCCGGACAACCTCGGACGAAAAGCTGATCTTTCACCACGCCGGGAACCGGGAGCCGCCGCGGCAGAACCCGCTCGTCGGTCACGGCGTCCACTCGCCAGACGACGTACGGGATTTCCGGATGTGACCGCGCATACTCGAGCAGCGGCTCGATTGAGTCACTCGCTTTCTCGAACAAACGCAGACTCCGTCGAATCTCGGCAAGCTTGGCGCGCGCCGGATTCGCTCGAGCTGCGTTGAGTGACTCGCGAATAGCCGCCTCCGATTGCCGAAGGAAGGCGATGAGAGCGTCACGGCAGGCCGTCACGGCGGGCTGGCTCGACTCCGGCAACTCGGCCGAAGTACTTATCCACGCACGGCGTGCCGAGACGAACCGGTCTTCAACCTCCCCTACCTCCTCCGAAAGCACCGATTGCTGGAGCGAGACTCGGTCGCGAACTTCGGCGGATACCCTCTCCAACTCCGCGGGCGAGAAGGGGCCTTCCACCTCCACGTCATCGATATACACCGTCGTTCGCCCCATCGGATCGGGTCGGACCCAAACCAAGGGGGCCCGCAAGAACTCTCCGCCTTCGCCCTTCCCATCCGCCGTCGCCTCCCATTCGATCCAATCGCCATTCGGAGAACGCCCTTCCTTCCCGGCGACGAGTAGGCCGGACGGCCCCTGCTCCTTCGTCGAATACGGATGCCCCAACCGACCGCTACCTCGCTCCACGAGGATTCTCGCACGGACCTTCGGATTGCCTCGGTAAACCAACACCAGAGGCAACGGCCGCCAGCAGTCCCACGAAGGGTCCAACCATTCAACGTCGATCTTGAACGAGCGGTCTCCTTCGTAAGCCCGCTCGCTGGTAGGGCCGCAGACGTGGATCGCCCATGCCCCGTCGTCATCCGAAAACATCATCGTTGGGTCGGATTCGAATCCCTCTCGAAAGACATCGTTTCGAGGTTGATCCCCCGAGCCCATTCCGGCGGACATGACTATTAGCAGAAGCGGACGAATCAGCGGTGGGACGGAATTCATGGGACTGAAAGGGCAGGAGATAAAACTGAGGAGGACTACACGATGACGGGAAAACTCGGTTGCCAACTTCAACTCATTCAGGCTCCGAAGTCCCCGGGTTATCCGGTTTCCGGAACGAACGCAGGGAAGTTGATTCCTTCTAAGGGCTTCGCCTCGCCGAGGACTTGGTGCATTTGGATTTCCGTGACCCGGGCGCCCCAGCCGTAGGCCTGAGCGGCCAGGGAGGCGCGGTCGTTGGGGAAGAGGAAGACTACGCGGCGGCCCGGGGTGCGATTCAGTTCGGCGAGGGCTAGCGCGGCCGCCTGATCGTCCGTCCGCGCGACACCGGGCCCGAGCATCCAGCCGCCAAGAGGGTGATCGATCGAACAGAGGAACCCTTCGATCGGCCCGCCCGGCGTCTGGAAGACCGACATGTGCCACACGCGGTCCTCGTTGCGGATCAGGTACTCCCAGTCGCGCCGCCGGTCGATTCCGCTGAGTTTCATTTCCAGCTCCACCATCCCCTCCACATCGCCGGGCTCCGCGTCGCGGACGGAGGAGGCGAGCGAATGCGATATCTTCAGTCCGCCCGGCGGCACGTCCAGGAACATCTGCTGGTAGGTGCGGATAGGAACGAAGCCGGCGCGGTTGTACAGGGCGTATGAGTCCATGTTGCTCGCGCTGGAGACCAGGCGGAGAGGTTTGTTCTCGTCCGTGGCGAAGTCGATAATCCGCCTGACGAGCCCCGTCGCCACGCCCTGGCCGAACCAGTTGGGATGTACGTTGAGCGTCCCCAGCGATACGTGCGTCGGCCGCAGATGCATGAAGCAGATTCCCACGACCGCGCCGGTTCCTTCATCCACGGCCGCGTATCCGAGATTCTCGACGTCCAGCTTCCTGTAGACGTCAAATTGAAAGACGGCCGCTTGCGGCCCCGCGGGGAACGCGCGGCCCATGCCGTGCGCCTCGTTCCAGTAGTTGCCAGAAATGCTCATGACGTGCGCGGTGGGCCAGCGGTCCTCGTCGCGCATCGGCCGGAAGATGATCCTGCTCATGATTCCTCCTTGCGGCTCTCCTCTAGCGAACCCCCTTCGTCGTCGCGACGGCATTATCCCGCAACACCGTTTCATCCGGAGCGACGCCGATTCCCGGTTCCTCCCAAAGGACCGCCTCCAACGCACCCGCATCCTCGTTTTTCGCCAGCGCCGGTGGCTGAGCCGGGGCAACGTCCAACAGAAGCGCGGCGGTATCGATCCAATCGGAAGGATAGGTGAAGTTCTCGCCGGCCGCCAAGGCGAGGCCCAGCCGCAGGCCGACCGCCGTTTGCGGCTCCGCGCCGACCCAGCAGGCGACCTTTTCCATCGCGCACGCCTTGGCGATCGCGCGCGCCGCGGTGAAGCCCCCCACGCGGGCCGGCTTGAGATTCATGAATTTGCAGCTCTTCAGTTCCAGTGCCATTTCGGCCTGCTCCGGCGTCGTGACCGACTCGTCGAGGCAGACCGGCGTGCGGACCGATTCCTGGATCATCGCGTGTCCCACCAGGTCGTCCGCGGCCAGTGGCTGCTCCATCAGGTCGATGCCGAAATCGTCGACGCGGTGGATCGTGTCCATGTGCCGCAATCGCATTCCGGCGACGCAGTCGATGTGGAGCGTTTGCGTAGGATAATCCCGGCGGACGGCGCTGAGCATGGGGATTTCCCAGCCGGGACGGAATTTCAGCCCGACCCGGCTGAAACCGGCCGCGTAGGCGCGGCCGATATCGGAAAGGAAATCGTCGATCGACTCATTCCGGTCGAATTCGACCCCCACCGCCACGGCCGCTTTCGTGCCGCCGAGGAGTTTCCAAAGGGGCTTGCCTTCGAGCCGCGCCTTCAGATCCCACCAGGCCATGTCGAGGGCGGCCTTGGCATACCGATTCCCCTCGAAGGGAGCGAGCCGTTCCTCAAACGCATCGGCCGAGTCAATGGTACTTCCGACAACCGCCGGCATCATCCATTCCCGGAGTACGGCGTAGACCGAACCGACCCATTCAGGTCCCAACGTCGGCGCGGTTCCCGGGGCGACTTCGCTCCACCCGGCGGTCTCGCCGGAGGTCATCTTGACGAAGACCGTTTCCAACCGGTCCAGCGGACCATTCGGACCGGCGACGGCTTCCCGCAAGGGAAACGCGGCATGAAATACTTCAACCGAATCAATTTGCATGAAGTTCTCTCTTTCGACGAACCGGAAAGGAAGCGAGAAACACCGGCGTCTTCGCGGTTCCTCCGGGGAATTGAATCGCGGTTTACCGTCGTTCGCCGACGTGCCGCTCCGCCAGCCCGATCGCCTTGAGCAACCCCCGGGCCTTGTTGAGGGTTTCGTTCCATTCGTTCTCCGGGACGCTGTCGGCGACGATCCCGGCCCCCGCCTGAACGTAGGCCTTGTTCTCCTGAACGACGATCGTCCTCAGGGCGATGCACGTATCCATGTTTCCGTTGAAATCGACGTAACCGACCGCGCCGGCATAAGGTCCTCGGCGCTGGGGTTCGACCTCATCGATGATTTCCATCGCGCGGACCTTCGGCGCGCCGGAGACCGTTCCGGCCGGGAGGCACGCTTGCAGGGCGTCAAAAGCGGTCTTCTGCGGCTGCAATTGCCCGCACACGTTGGACGTGATGTGCATGACGTGGCTGTAACGTTCGATCACCATCACGTCGGAAAGCTCGACGGAGCGATACTTGCTCACGCGGCCGACGTCGTTGCGGCCCAGGTCGACGAGCATGACATGTTCGGCGCGTTCCTTGGGGTCGGCCAGGAGTTCCTCACTCAAGGCGGCGTCCTCCTCGTCCGTCTTTCCACGGCGGCGGGTTCCGGCGAGGGGGCGGACGGTCACCCGGCCGTCGATGACCCGGACCATCACCTCCGGAGAACTGCCGACGAGCGTCACGCTGGGCGTCCGGACGTAAAACATGAAGGGGCTGGGATTGATCACGCGGAGGGTCCGATAGATCTCGAACGGGTGGGCGTGGATGGGGACCTCCAGCCGCTGGGAAAAGACGACCTGGAATATATCGCCGGCGCGGATGTATTCGACGCACTTCTCGACCGCGGCTTCGAAGTCCGTCTGGGTAAAATTGGATCGGTGTTCCGGAAGGGACTCCTCGGCCGTGGGGCTGACGTCAATCGGCCGCAGCGCACGGGACGGATCCGACAATTCCTTGATTGTCGCGTCGATCCGCTTGCAGGCATCCGCATAGGCCCCCTCCAGGTCGTTACGGAATTTGTCGATCCGGGCGGAGGCGATCACGTCGATGGACTTGGTTACATGGTCGAAGACGACCATCCGGTCGTAAAACGCGAAGGCGAGGTCCGGAATCTGCCGGTCGTCCGGAGGGGCGTCCGGCAGGTGCTCCACGTAACGGACGACGTCATACCCCGCGTATCCGACGGCCCCGCTGGTGAAGGGAGGCAAGCCCGGGACCTTCGCCTCGCGGACCGCTTCGACCCGGCGTCGGAGTTCATCCAGAGGATTGTCGCATTCGCACTGCCGGCTGACGAGGATCGGCGTTCCGGAGGCGGACACCCCGGAAAGAGAGTTGATCGTCACCCGGTTTTGGTATGCTTCGATTTCGAGATAGGGATCCGTGGCGAGAAAACTGTAGCGACCCACCTTCTCCCCCCCGACGACGCTTTCGAACAGGCAGGCACACCGGCCGGCGTCGATTCTGTGGAACGCGGACACCGGCGTGAGGGAATCGCTGGTGATTCTCCGGTAGACCGGCACCAGTTCCACGTCCTGCGCCAGTGTTTGGAAAGTGGTGTAATCGGGATAATGGTTTCTCATCCTGGAATCTTCCGACGAAACAACGAGGCGGCGAACTGTCGAAAGTATAGCAGGTTATGTGCTGATGCAAACCGTTCTTGACACCGCGCGGGCGGCCGTTAGAATCCACTACTAGATCGGTTCCCCCCGCAGGCCGTTCCCAATAATCTGTCCTCTGCGCTTCAACGGGCGTCGAATTACGCCGTCATGCAACCCGGCTTTCGCGAGATCGAACCATGAAATGCCAAAAATGCGATAAACCGGCGACTTTTCATATAACTGAATTGGCGGACGGAAAACCGCGCGAGATTCACCTTTGTGAGGAACATGCCAGGGCCTACTTGTCCCACGGTATGGATGCCACCGAGGAGGTGGAGAACCTCGCGGCTGTTTTCGCCCAACAACTGGCGGAACAGGGAATTGGCCAGGCAGCAAAGGAGCTTTCCCAGCTTGACAAGAAGAAATGCCCCTATTGTGGGGGGACATTTTACGACTTCCGCGAGAAGGGACGGTTGGGATGTCCTCACGATTACACGTTCTTTTCCGGTCAGCTCGAGCCCCTTCTGGTCAATATCCATGGGGAAACCGAGCATGTGGGCAAGGTACCCTCGCACGGTCCCGATTCGAGCCGCGACCGCACCGAATTATTGCGGCTGCGGCGAGAAATGGACGAGGCCGTGAGTCAAGAGAAATATGAAGAAGCCTCGCGTATTCGTGACGAAATTAAGCGGATCAAGGTGAGAGAGGGGGCTTAGCCGGGTTGTAGTTCCGCCGGATCGGATCGGATTCGGTGGGTTTAGCTTCATTGCATGACGTGCGGGTCGTTCTGGATCGCTCGGCCTCCTTCGCGAATTGGGCCCGTTTCGGTCGGCATATCGCCAACCCCTCTGAAGACTGTCCGTGCCCTGCGACTTGAGCAAACCTTCGAGGTGCCATACAATAAAGTCCACGGTCGACCGCTGGATGGCGGCGCGGGTGCAGACGTACCGGTCGCTGTTGCAGGAGCGGATTATCGCCCTGCACGCGGACGCGCCGTCGCTGCCGCGTGGCGTCGTGATCGTCATTTACAATTGATACGACGAACTCGAGGCCCGAGGCAGGGCTAAAGGCATCGCCCGAGGCAAAGCAGAAGGTAAAGCGGAAGGGAAGGTGGAAGGTAAGGTGGACGATATCGTTCGGTTCCTATGGGCGCGGTTTGGCGCTGTTGACGTGTAACTGGAGCAGTCCGTCCGCGAAATCTCCGGCCTGGCCCGATGGGACGAGTTGGTCATCCGTGCCGCGACCTGCGATTCGGTCGACGAGTTCATGCGGACTTTCAAATAATAACGATTGCTTCCGTCCGGTATGCCAGACGATATTCCAAGACCGGTCTCGAATCTCAAAAAGTGGGCATTTCTGGCTCTGAAACTACTCGTCGTTCTTGTCGTTCTGTGGGCCTTGCGGCGAACATTGCTCGACGGGTTCGAACAGCTCCGAGGGCGCCAGTGGTCTTTCGATCCTTTCTGGCTGGTCGCTTCCGGGCTGTTTTACGTCTTGGGGTTGCTACCGGCCGGACTCTTCTGGCGGCACATTTTGCGAAGGATGGGCCAGGACGCCCGACTCGGCGAGACGCTCCGAGCGTACTATATCGGCCACTTGGGGAAATACGTCCCCGGCAAGGCGATGGTCGTCATCCTGCGAACCGGACTTATCCGCAGCCACCGCGTGAGCACGCCGCTTGCGGCGGTGAGCGTCTTCTTCGAGACTCTAACGATGATGGCCGTCGGGGCTTTCGTGGCGGCGCTCATTCTTGCCGTGGCGTTTCAGGATCAGCTTCTTCTGTGCGCGTTGGCGTTCGGCCTGGCCGTCGCTTCCGCGTTACCGACGCTTCCTCCGGTTTTCCGACAGATACTCCGTCTTACCCGCGTGGGAAAGAGGCATCCGGAGATCGCCGACCAAATCGAACAGTTTGACTTGACCACACTATTAAGGGGGTGGATAGCGATGTTCGTTGCTTGGATTCTCTTAGGCGTGAGCTTTTGGGCGGTTCTTCAGTCCATGGGAATCCCTGGGCCAAGCCTCCTGAGGAGTCTCCCAGGATATGTGGCAAGCGTATCCCTCGCAACAGTGGCTGGGTTCTTGTCTTTGATCCCTGGAGGCGCGTTCGTCCGCGAAGCGATCCTCACAGGCATTACCGGCCCCTCCCTTGGAGAGGGGGTGGCGTTGGTCGCCGCGGTCGTCCTGAGGCTTGTGTGGTTGGTGTCCGAAATGGTAATATCGGGTATGCTGTACTGGTTCGGACGTCCCCGGGGCGAATGACTCGCCTCGTCCGCACCCCGGGGCCTCGTGCCGGCAGCGGTCCATTATCGGAGAAACCACGGCAACAACCCACCTCACCCCTTCCCCATCATGCTCCTTTCCATCGTTATTCCGGTCTACAATGAGTCGGAAAGCCTCGCTCGTCTGCACGAGGAGATTCTGAATACGGCTCGGACGGAAGGATACTCGCTCGATATCATTTTCGTCGATGACGGTTCCACCGACGCCTCGTGGCAACTGATCGAGCGACTCAGCGAGAAAGACCCTCAAGTCCGCGGCATCCGCTTCCGGCGGAACTTCGGCAAGGCGGCCGCCCTCGACGCCGGCTTCAGCGTTGTTCGTGGCGAACGCGTGATGACGCTCGATGCCGACCTACAGGACGACCCGGCCGAAATACCCAAGTTCCTCGCGAAGATCGACGAAGGCTTCGACGTCGTCAGCGGCTGGAAGAAGGTCCGACACGATCCGTGGCACAAGGTAGGTCCTTCGCGGGTCTTCAACGGCATGGTCAGCTATTTGACCGGAGTGAAGCTCCACGACCACAATTGCGGCATGAAGTGCTACCGCAGCGAAGTCTTGAAAGAGGTCCAGCTTTACGGCGAATTGCACCGGTTCGTGCCGGTTCTCGCCGCGGCGCGGGGTTTCAAGGTGAGTGAGCTGGTCATCAACCACCGCCCGAGGGAGTTCGGCAGCTCGAAATACGGCGTCAGCCGGATCGTCAAAGGGTTTCTGGACCTGATGACCGTGAAGTTCCTCACCGGCTTCGGCCAGCGTCCCCAGCACATTCTCGGCACCGTCGGTCTGGCGGCGTTCTTCCTCGGCCTGTGTGCGTTGCTCTATTTGAGCGGGTATTGGCTCGTGGCGCGGCTTTGGGAAGACTTGCACCTGACACCACTACACCAGCGTCCGGCGGTGATTTATTCGATGGGTCTGCTCCTGCTGGGCGGGCAGTTCATGTCTATCGGTTTTCTGGCGGAATTGCTGGTGGCTTACAACGCCCGGAGCGAACGGCGGCCTTATTCGATCTCGGAAACGACCGACCGCGCCTCGACGGACACGAAGCTTTCTCCTCCCCCCCGTTCGGAATCGGACGAACGATGAGCATTTCCACGGAACTACCGGACGACCCGGGCCGGACGCTGCGCAAACAGATTTACACGCTGCTGATCATCGCGGGGGCCGGGATAGTCCTCGGCCGGATGGCGGCGGTCGACTCCGTTTCCTCGATCGATCTGGAAAACTACCGGCGGAGGCAGGTGCCGGAAGAACTGGCGAAAATCCGCGAATCACTCGTCGAGCGGGGGGTCAAGGGGGAACGGCTCAACCGTGTTCTCCAGGAGAAGGAAGCGGCCCTGCTGGAGCGCGCCTCGCTCCGACGCCCCTTTTTGAGCGCCAATGACCGCAGCCGCTGGTGTACGATCCGTGCCCTGGTGGAACCGGAGATGCGCGTGCCGGGCGCACCGTACGCGATCGATAAGGTCCTCGCCGAGCGAGGCTGGGACACGATCGACATGGTCATGCACGACGGCCACCTCTATTCGAGCAAACCGCCTTTGTATCCGACCTTGCTGGCGGCCGAGTATTGGCTCATCTACAATTTGACGGGGGCGTCACTGGGGACGCATCCCTACGCCGTCGGGCGTTTCATGCTCGTGACGTCGAACCTTCTCCCCTTGGTGCTGCTGTGGTTCGTGGTCGCGGGACTGGTTGAACGGTTCGGGACAACCGATTGGGGGCGGATTTTCGTCGTCGCCGCGGCCGTCTTCGGTACCTTTCTCTCGACGTTCGCGATCGTCATCAACAACCATTTGATGGGGGCGGTCTTCGCGGGAATCGCCTTTTTCGCCGCCGTCCCGATTTGGTTCGACGAGGACCGGCGTCCGCGATGGTTCGTCCTGGCTGGAATAGCCGCCGCCTTCACCGCCGCCAACGAACTGCCGGCCCTGGCTTTTCTGGCGGCACTGGGCGGTGCGCTCTTGCTGCGGTTTCCGAAGCAGACGCTCGTTGCCTTCGTCCCGGGAGTTCTGCTGGTGGTAGTCCCTTTCTTCGCGACGAATTGGATCGCCCACCGGTCGCTTAAGCCCGCCTACATGCACCGCGTCGAGGGGGACAACTGGTACGACTACGAATACGAAATCAACGGGCGCAAAGTCGAGAGCTATTGGCGCAATCCGGTCGGGCTCGACCAAGGAGAGGACGATACGGCGGTCTACGCGTTCCATTCCCTGCTCGGCCATCATGGGGTCTTCTCGTTGACGCCCATGTGGGTTCTGACGTTCGTCGGGTTGGGTATGTGGCTTGTCCGAGGACCGGGTCGGCGGATTCGAGAGACGGCGCTCTTCATCGGAGTGATTTCCCTCGTCTGTCTCTTGTTTTTTACCATTATCGAACAAAAGGGGCGTAACTACGGCGGAATGTCCAGCGGGTTCCGTTGGGTATTCTGGTTCGCCCCCTTGTGGCTGGTCGCCATGGTTCCGACCGTCGATTGGCTGGCCCCGCGGCGTTGGGGCCGAGCCCTGGCACTGGCCCTCCTGGCGCTTAGTATCCTTTCCGTCGTCTACCCCATCTGGAATCCCTGGGTTCATCCGTGGATATACGACGCGATGGTCTCCTGGGGATGGTTGTGAAAAACAGTCCCTCAAGCAAGGAGGCAAACCGGATGTCCTTCAAACGAGCACTCATTACCGCGGTCTTCCTCGTAACGCCTTGCGTAGCTGGCGGCGAGGGCGACCTATTCCCGTTCGTGATTTCGTACGATACGCCGGAAAACGCGACGAACGTCGCCGACTGGCTCGAGGCGCCGGCGGGGAAGTCCGGGTTCGTCCGCGCCGAGGAGGGACGGTTGGTAACCAACAAGGGGCCGATCCGGTTCTGGGCGACCAATATGTGTTTCGGTGGGTGTTTTCCCTCGCGCGAGCAGGCCAAGCGGGTCGCCGCGCGGCTGGCACGATTCGGAATCAACTGCGTCCGGATGCACCACATGGATTCCCGGGACATCTGGGGAAACAGCCCCAACAAGACGACGATCGACCCGGAGCAGTTGGAGAAACTCGACTACTTCATCTACCAGCTCAAACTGCATGGAGTCTACACGAATCTGAATTTGCACGTCTCGCGGTGGCTGGGCGACAAAGAAGGCTTTCCCAACCGGGAAGGCCGGCCCAATTACGACAAGGGGGTCGGTAACTTCGAGCCGGAGATGATCAAGCTGCAGAAGAAATACGCGAGGGACCTTCTGACGCACGTCAATCCCTACACGAAAACGGCGTACAAGGACGAACCGGCGATCGCGATGGTGGAAATCAGTAACGAGGACGCCCTCTTCGCCGTGTGGGGGTGGGGGCAGCTCGACGACCTGGCGGAGCCCTACGCGACGACGTTCCGCAGGCAGTGGAACGCGTGGCTGCGCGAAAAATACGGCTCGACCGAGAAGCTCCGCGCCGCATGGCTAACGGGGGATGTTCCCGTCGGGAAAAACATTCTGCAAAACGGCGACTTCACCAAGCCCGTGGAACAACCCTGGTTCATGGAAACCGATGACCGGACCGGGGTTGCCTGGTCCGTCGAGCCGGAAGGGCCCGACGGGAGGAGGGCCCTGCGCGTCCACATCACCCGCAACGGCCGTGTCTCCTGGCGCCCGCAATTCGGCCAGGCCGGCTTTCCTCTCAAGGCGAAACACCCGTACACGCTCTCGTTCCATGCCAGGGCGAGCGACGAACGCGAAATGAGCGTCAATTGCATGCAAGCGCATGAGCCGTGGGAACGAGTCGGATTGGACGTCGAGTGCCGGCTGACCCCGCGATGGCGGCGGTTCGAATTCACGTTCGTCTCCACCAACCGCGAAGACGGTCCGAACATGCGGATCACGTTCACGTCGCTGACTCCCGGAACCTACGAGTTGGCCGACGTTTCGCTGCGGCCGGGAGGAACCGTCGGTTGGCGGCCGCGATGGAGTATCGAGGACGACTCCGTCCCGGTGATGAAGAAGCGCTCGGCCGTTCTCTCGGACCAAGGACGGAAGGACTTCTTCGATTTCCTCTACGACACCGAACGCACCTATTGGCTGGGGATGTACGACTATCTCAAAGACGATCTCGGCGTGAGGTCGATCGTTTCCGGAACCCAGTTGTGCTACAGTCCGGCGACCATCCAGGGGGCGCTCGACTATATCGATGCGCATGCCTACTGGCATCATCCCCATTTCCCGGGCAGACCCTGGGACCCGGAGAACTGGACGGTCCGCAACGCGGCGCTGGTCAATTCCCCGGCGGGAACGCTGGGTAGTCTCGCGGCGCGGCGGATCATCGAGCGGCCGTTTACCGTGAGCGAATACAACCATCCCGCGCCGAATCAGTACGCCGCGGAGGGTTTTCCGATGATCGCGGCGATGGGCGCGTTCCAGTCGTGGGACGGCATCTTTTCGTTCACCTACAGCCATTCGACCGACTTCGAGCCCCGAATCGTTCCGAACTTCTTCGATATCAAGAGCGACCCCGGCAAGCTGGTTCACCAGCCGGCCTGCGCGGCCGTCTTCTTCCGCGGCGACGTGGCCGGAGCGAAGAAGACGCTCGTCCTACCGCTAACGAAGGAGCGGGAGCGCTCGCTCATCTATGGCGCCATGAACGCGTGGACGGTCAATCTCGAGGGGTTGGGGCTCGACGCGAAGGCCGCCCTGGAGCAAGGCATCGGGATGACCCTCGGCGAAGCCGCGCCGCCGCCGCTGCCGGAAATCCCTGAAACCCAGAGGATATTCGCCTCCGACACCAAACAGCTCCACTGGGACGTGAGCGACCCGGAAAAAGGGTTCTTCATCGTCGACAGCCCCCGGACGAAGGTGTTTACCGGGTTCATCGCCGGTCGCGCGTTCGAATTGGGTGACGTCCGGCTGGAAATCGGCAAGGCGCGGCTCGACTGGGCGACCGTAACGATGACCTGCCTCGACGGAGCCGGTTTCGATACGCCGGGCCGCATCCTCGTCGCCGCGACGGGGCTGATTCAAAACACCGGAAAAACGCCGGAGGTGCTAGGCGAAAACACGATCACCCTCGGCAGGGATTGGGGCGAACCGCCGATCCTCTGCGAAGGCATCCCGATGAGGGTCGGGTTGCCTGAGGGAGTGAAAACGGCGACCGTCTATCCGCTGGACGAGTCGGGCAACCGGCGAGAAGGCTTCGACGTCAAGGCCGAGAGCGGCCGCGCCGTTCTGGACCTCGGGCCTCGGTACCGGACGCTGTGGTACGAGGTAGTGGTGCCGTAGAAAAGAAATCCGCCTCGCACCAAGCCGCGACGTGTCAGACGATCATCTTGACGTCTCTCCGTTTGCGACGGTCTTGGAGGGAGGATTCGGAACGGATGAGACTTCCAGCTTCACGACGGGTCATTGTGCCGGCTTCTTCGCCCCCGGCATCGAGTTTTGTCACCCCTGAGGCAATTCGGTTGCGATCGTACTCGTGTAATGGGGCCGACAAGGGTTTTGCGGGTTTGTCTCGCGGTTGCCGTCTTCCACGGAGAAGCGCGGGCGCGGCTCCATATTGCATAATCCGCTGAATGTAGCTAAAATAGTGTTAGCGCGCTATCCGTCGTTACGCCGTCGTCTAGCGACGAATCCGCTGTAGGATTTATTCTTGCCCGTCCGTGAGACCCATTATGGCCGCCTTGCCGGACAGGAGCGTCCCTTTTTTTTCGGGGGGGGAACATCCCCGCCAGACCTGTACGAATATGCCCAAAACCGGATACGAATATCTTGAGCCGACAGCCCTGGCGCGGGTGAAGAACCTGGCGATGGTGGCACGCGGGGTGGTCGAGGGCGCGATCAGTGGATTGCACGCGAGTCCCTACAAGGGCTTCAGCGTGGAGTTCGCCGAGCACCGGGAGTATACGCCGGGGGACGATCCGCGGCACCTGGACTACCGGATGCTCGCCCGAACGGAGCGGCTCTACATCAAGCAGTACGAGGAAGAGACGAACATGCGGGTGCAGATCCTGCTCGATACGAGCGGATCGATGGGTTACAAGTACGACGCCGGAATAACGAAGCTGCAATACGGCTGTTACCTGACGGCCGTTTTGTCCTACCTGATGACCCGGCAGCAGGATTCCGTCGGACTGACCACTTTCGACACGAAAATCGGGCTTGAGATGCCGGCGCGGAGTTCCCCGCGGCATTTCAACGACATGATGCGGCGACTGGAGGGGCTGCAGCCGTCACGGGAGACGAACGTGGCCGCGACGCTGCACCGGTTGGCGAATCGATTCAAGAAGCGGTGCCTGATCGTTTTGATCAGCGATCTTTACGACGCACCGGAGGAGGTCTCGAAGGCCCTGCACCACTTCCGCCACCGGCGCCACGAAGTGATCGTCTTCCACGTCTTCGACAAGGCGGAACTCGATTTCCCCTTCAAGGATCTGACCGCTTTCCAAGACCTGGAAACCGGCGAGCGTCTCCAGGTCGATCCGACCTATGTCCGCGATGCCTATCTCGAGCAGATCGAACTCTTCATCGAAACCTACCGCCGCGGTTGCGCCGAAAGCGGCGTCGATTACGTCCTGACGGATACCTCCGTCCCGTACGATTTCATGCTGTCGAAGTACATCGCGAAGAGGAATCAGACGTAAGGCGGAGTTTTTTGGAGCAAGATGCGCCGAAGGCGTTGCATATAACGGCTTCGCGGTAAACACTCGAATGACCAACACGCTTTCCATCCACCCATGACCTTCGGTTTCCCCCTCTTCCTTGCCGCCGCCTTGGCCGCCGTGGTTCCGGTGATCTTGCATTTGATCAACCGGCGGAGGGCGAAGCAGTTGCCGTTCGCGACGCTGCGGTTCTTGCGGATCAGCGTTCAGAGAACGCGGCGACGGAAGCGGATTCATGATCTTCTCCTGATGCTCCTGCGGATGGCGGTCCTCATTCTTCTCGCCGTCGGGCTGGCCAAGCCGACGCTGACAAGCCTGAAGTCGCTTTTCGGGGCCGGCTCCGAGACGGCGATGGCGGTCATCCTCGACAATTCCGCCAGCATGGGGCTTCTGGACCAGGGGGGGGAACGCTTCGAAACGGCCCGCAGCGCGGCGCTGCAAATCCTCAACGAGGCCAAGGACGGGGACCAGACGACCCTGTTTCTGTCCGGCGGGCCGGCGTTTCCCGAGCAGGGCCGCCTCGACCGGACCGGAGAAAAAGTTCGGCAGATACTCCAGGCGTGCGGTCCGAGCTACGAAAAAGCCGATTTGGGGATCCTCGTCCGCCAGGCTAAAACGCTTCTCGCCGAATCGCGGGCCGTCAACAAATATGTCTTCGTCATCACCGACATGCAGGCCCTCTCCTGGGAAGGGCTGGAAGCCACGAAAGAACCGGACGCCGTCGCGGAGAACGAGTACACGGATCCCGAGGACGAGATTCCGGTTATCGTCGTTGACTGCAACCGCGCCCCGAAGCCGAACGTGGCGGTTACCGGAGTCGAACTGAAGGCTCCGGTACCGATCACCGGCATTCCGGTGAAGGCGGCGGTCGAGCTGTTCAATTCGTCGACCGTGGAGCAGAAGCGCCACCTGGAACTCTTCGTCAACGGCGGGAAGAAGGCTGATAGCGAGGTGATTACGATTCCGCCGGAGGAGCGGGCCGCGCACGAGTTCGACTTCGCGTTCGACCGCGGCGGCTTACAGCGATGCGAGGTACGGCTGGTTGGCACGGACGGTTCCAAACTGGACGACCGGCGGTTCTTTTCCGCGACCATCGATCAGGGAATCCCGGTGGCGATCGTCAAAGCGAGGAATCACGAGATTCCCTACCTCGAAGACACGTTTTATCTGCAGAGGGCCCTGACCCCGGTCCGCTCCGAAAACTGGGCCCTGCGGGTGACGATGCTGACGGCGGAGGAACTCATCAGTGAACCGCTGGGTCCCTATACGGTCGTCTACTGCGTGAACCTGCCCGCCCCGGATGCCGACACGGCCGCGCGGTTGCGCCAGTACGTCGAACAAGGGGGCAACCTCGCGTGGATCGCCGGCGAAAACGTCGATCCGATAGCCTACAGCACGATGGACGAAGAGGCCGGCCGGTCCCTCTTGCCGGCGCCGATTTTGGATACACGCACGGCCGATGCCGCCGAAGATCGCGATAGCTGGCACGTGGCTTCTCTCAGCGCCGACCATCCCGCCATGCGGCTCTTCCTCGAACCGGCTTCGCTCTACACTTCCGTCCTGGTCTATAAATTCGTCGCCATCGACGAAAACGTCGCGGCCGACGGCGAGAGTGGGGGCGCTAGAGTACTCATGCGTCTGGACGACGGGTCTCCCCTCTTGCTCTCGCGGAACGTCCAGAGGGGCCGGGTCTTGTTTCTCGCGACGAGCGTCCACGTCGGCTGGACCAACCTGCCGCTTCGCCCCCTTTTCCTGCCCCTTTGGGCGCAGCTTACGTTCGAGCTGGCCGGCGTGGAACAAGCGAAGCACCGGGTCATTGCCGGCGCGCCGCTGGCACTTCCCTTCGCCGAACAAACGGAGCCCCTCTCCGTGGAAGTCCTTACCCCCGGTGGAGCGACGATCCGCCGCGAGACGGAAGCCCTCGAAGGGGGTGGGCAGGTCTTCCGATTCCCGGAGACGCACGAGATCGGCATCTACCGGCTCCGCCCCTTGAAAGGGACCGGAAAGGACGAAGTCGCCTTCTCCGTGAACATCGACCCCGACGAGGCAAGGCTGGAGACCATCGATCCCGAAACACTGAAGGGGCGTCTCGGCCCCGACCCGGTCCTCTTCGCCGAGAACCCCGACGACCTCGCCTCGACGTTCGCGGAACTCCGCGAAGGCAAAAGCCTTTGGAGCCTTTTCCTCGGCTGTGTCCTCGCGTGCCTGGTCTTTGAAACGCTCATCAGCAATCAGATGAGCCCCAAGGAGGAAGAAGATGTCCCGCGCGACGTCCCGCCCGGAATGCGGCGGCTGGCGAGGAAAAAGGAATAGCTTCCCCGCATAGGGCGATGCGCCGGCGGCGGACATCCCGACCGGCCGCCGAATCCCGATCTCGGGTCGCGTCTTTCGCCCTCGTTTTCCCATTGGTATAATACACCGTCTCCCCCCTTTGCCATCCACCCCTTTGCCATCCCCGCCTGAAGTGCTCCCATGCGCCTTGTTCACCTCCCGCTTCGATTTGCCCTGTTGCTGCTCACCACGAATAGCCTCGCCGAGGAGCCGCTCGGCAAGCGACCTTACGAAATGGACTGGGCCGGACGAACCCAGCCGCAGCACGTCCCAGCGGTCGATTTCGAGTCTCTTGAGGGATGGAGCGTCGAGGCGAAGGACGCGGTCGCCTCGTTCGAACGGACCCGCCAGCAGCAACTGTGGGACACATACGTCGGCAAGCTGACCTACCGCCGCGACGGGAAGCAGCCGACCGTGGAAATCCGGCCGCCCAAACCGCTTGCCGTCGAGGGGCCGTTCGACTGCGTTTCGCTCTGGGTGTACGGCAACAATTGGGCATGGGTACCGGACCCAAGCACTCCCCAGGTGAATCTCGACGTCCTCCTCCGGGCCAAGGACGGAGGGCTGGTCGCCGTTCCGCTGGGGAACGTCCGCTGGCGGGAATGGTGGTTCCTTCGCCGCAAGCTCTCGCCGGAGCAGGTCGCCCAATTGTCCGACGGTGCGACGTTCGAAGGGATCCGCGTCACGAACGGCCGCAATACCGAGGACCGGGTCTTGTTTTTCGACAACTTGGCGTTCTACAAGGAGGCGCTCCCTCCCCTCACGTTCGAGCCTCGTCCCAGGCGGAACCTGACGCTGCCCGAGGGGCAAACCACGGGCACGAACACCGGCCCCGGCGTGTTGCCGTTCCCGAACCGCGAGGAGACGATCCTGCCGACGAATTTGGCGAAGGAGTCCAAGGGGACGCTTGAAGTGGAAGAGGGCCGTTACGCGTTCCGGTACGCCGGCGACGACGGTGAACTCGTCTACGTCTACGCGCCGAAGTCGGGCGGGCTGGACGACGTTACGGCCCAGTGGAAGGGCCGGGGGGAGCCGCTGCGACCGCTTTCCGGCGGTGGGGTTTGGTTCGTCGGCCCAAATGGACAGCCGATCCGACCGGAGAAACTCGAACTCACGGAATGCACCGCGGAGGGCGACACCGTCACCGCCGCCTGGAAGGCCCACTGGCAAGGCAACGCGGCCGACGTGAAGTACACGCTGCGACTCTGGG
>CAZFQG010000078.1:0-26030 GCA_964520785.1 uncultured Planctomycetaceae bacterium
ATCCGCCACGCGGTCGCCGAATCGAACGAGCCGTTTTGGATCAACTGTTTGGCCGCGCCGTTCGGATCCTCGATGACGCTCACGTCGTCGATGAGGACCTCGCCCGCCTCCAAGAGTCCCATGACGAACTCGCGCCATTGGCCGTCGGGACCGACGGAGCTGGGAGCGGCGACGCCGGTGTACGTGACGGTCCGCCAGGTCGACTTTCCCGACTCGTCGGACGCGGCCCAGGCTTCCGCCTTGGAGTTGTCGGCCCGGGGTTCTCGCAGTTCCAGGCTGGACCCGCCTCCGTCGGCGTACTCCGGCCAGGCCCCTCCGTCATGGTAATGCACTTCGTCCGCCGGATTCGAATTCAAGTCGAGCAGGAGGATCCGTTCACCGCCGTTGCTCAAACGTCCGGAGAAGTCTCCCACGACGTTGATGCCGGGGTACTTCGCCGCCAGAGCGGCCGCGTCGGAAGCGACGACGAGATACTCCTCCGGTCCGAGGGTCGTTCCGGGGGCGAACGCGAATTCCACCGCCTCGGTCAACCGCCAACCGGTCAGGTCGACCGCTTCGGAAGAGCGGTTATACAGCTCGATCCACTCCTCGTCGTTCTTCTCGTAGGCCGGATGCCGATCCGCGCGGTAGTGGTACATGATTTCATTGATCACCACGGCGTCTTCGATGTCCGCGATATTCGCGAAGCCGGGCGTCGCCGCCGTCGGCCGGTACCAGTCTCCGACGCCGTCCGGAACCCGTCCCACCGGATGCGCCTTCACTTCGATCGCGTCGAACACCCGTTTCCCATCCGGGCTAAAGAGGTAGAACCGCTCGTTCGCCATCGGACGAAACCCGAGCATTTCCTCGAAGATGGCGTGATGTTTGCGGGGCGCGATCGACGTCCCGGCACCGAACACGTAGGAACGCCCAAGGTTCGACTCGATCCGATAGCCTTCGAGGTTCACGCCGAACATGTCGTCGCGGTTGTAGATTTCCAGAAAGAATCGATCGCTTTCTCCGAAGGTCCAAAGATTGGCTTCGTTGAAGACTAGAGCGACCGCGTCCGACTCTTGCGAGGGGACGGCCGCTTCGGTCGTCACCTTCACCCCCATGACGATGTCGCTGCTTCCACCACCATGCTGATGGACCTCGACCGCCAGCGTATTCGCCCCTTCGGCCAGAAGCGAGGTCGGGATGAACATGGCCGCGCCGACCGCGGCGTCCCCGATCACGCCGGCCGCCGGCGTCGAATACAGGATTTCCCCTTCCGGCATGTTGAACCGGCCTATTTCCGTTCCGTTGACGTAGAAGACCGCCCCGTCGTCGATGATCGGCGTCAACCAAGCCGCGATCAGCGAGTCGGGTTCGGCGACCTGGAATTCGGACCGGAAGTAGAACGTTCGCGGTCCCAGCGTCAGCAGGGTCCCCTTCGGCGCGGGAAGCGGCGCGTTTTCCACGTACAGGAGACCCGGGCCGCTTGGCCAGGTCGAATCATCGTAAACGCGTTCGCGCCATGCCGTCCGGAGATCGGTACCGGATTGCTCGTAACGCCAAATGGCATCATACGGAAGGACCACGGTTTCGACCGTCGCTTCGTCCGGCGCGAAGTTCGCGCGGCCCGGCGTCCCTCCGACGACGATGCTCGATGTCCACACCTCCGAAGTATTGTCCGACCGCCAAGGAAACTTCTTCGCCAGAGAGGCGCCCCCTCCGTCGGCGGCCAGCGGCCAGGGGGCCGCGTCGTCGTATTCGACGGCGCCGATGAGCCGGTCGCTGTTGTTAAGCAGCCGGATCTCCTCGCCGTCGTTGGAGAGCCTGCCCTCATAAGGTCCATGCGCCGAGGAGTATCCGGACGCCTGAGCCAGCGCCGCCGGATCGGCCGCGACCACGACGTACCCTTCCGCCCCAAGAATCGTCCCCCGAGGGAACTCGTACGAGACCGCGCCGTCAAGACGCCACTGGGAGATATCGAGATCGACGCACATCTGGTTGTAGAGTTCCACCCATTCGAGGAGCGAATTGTCACCGGAGGGGTGATACATGATCTCGTTGAAGATCACGCCACTATCGAGGACGAGCTTCGGTTCGAGCGGCTCGAATCGCAATGGTCGCCGCATGAAAACGCGTGGGGAGAAACTGCCATTTCGAACTTGACGCGGCGAAGAGAAACCCATGTTGGCGGCTTTCCCGGAAAAAACTCGTTAAGATAGCACAAAACACCGGTAAGGATGATTATATGTTTTAGAATGGATTTTCGCAAGCACCGGCCGCTTGAAAGCTCCAGCCGGGTCAAGCATTTCTGAACCGATTCCCGGCAACCCCCGGGTTGGGTCAGCCGTTGGTCGGGTCAGGGCGGGTCATCCCCATGGCAAAACGGGGTCCGAGGCGGCTGGGTGGCGGTTTCCAGGGGAGACGTTTCGAGGCCGCTCTTGGACTACGCGATCGCGAGGATTTGACTCGACTCGGTTCGTGGCATAGGGTTTCATTGGCTACCGGCCAAGTGCTTTTCTCAAACACTTCTCTTCTCCTTATCGCGTCCGAGAGGATTCTCCTGATGAACGAGACCCTTGGTCCCACAATCGATTCGGTCGACGCCCCGCTGCCCCAAGACGAAGAGACCGTCCGAACGCAGGTACTCGGCCTGATCGCGAATCTCTACTCCCGAACCGAGGTGAACGAGCGCCGCCGCGCACAGCGGTACCCCTTCCCTTATTTGGTGCATTTAACTCCCGTCGGTGAAGAACATTCGACTCCGGAGGGAGAAACGATGGTGGTCATCGGCAAGCACATTTCGGATCGGGGTTTGGGTTTCTACCACGCGAAACCGCTCCCCTACCGCCGGATGATCGCATCGCTGGAAGCCGGCCAAGGCCGCTGGTTGAGTTTCCTGATCGATCTCTCCTGGTGCCGGTTCACGAAACAAGGTTGGTACGAGAGCGGTGGGCGCCTCATCGAGGCCGTTCCGACTCCCAAAGAAGCCGTCGCCGCCGAATGAGACCGACCCCGGTCTACCCGCCGGTGATGGTGAAGGGAATCGGCGTGAAACCCAGGGGGATGAACGCCAGGGTCAGCCAACCTAATACGGTCCGCACCGGGCCCAGGCGGACTTCGTCGTTCGCGGTGGGGGGATGCTCTGGGCCGATGAGAACCAGCAGGAAGATCATCAGCATCCATCCCCAGTAGGAAAACAGGACCATCGCCACCATTGCACCGAGCAGCAGCAGCCGCGCGACGATGTGCGCCTTCTTCCGCACCAATCCGTAAAGAACGTGCCCGCCGTCCAACTGGCCGATCGGGATGAGGTTCAGCGCGGTAATCAACAGGCCGACCCATCCGGCGAAGGCGATGGGATGCAGTAGGATTTCTTGTCCCGGGGGAACCGGTCCGATAATCCACTCGGCCAGCCAGGCGAACAACAGCGGTTCTCCGAGCGAGAGGCCGCTTGGGGGCACGGGCACCGGCTTCGACAAATACAGCCCGACGACACAGAAAACGAGTGTTGGCACCAACCCGGCCAAGGGACCGCTGATTCCGATGTCGAACAGCGATTTCCGGTCACCCATCCGCGATTGCATGGCGATGACCGCCCCCATTGTGCCGATCGGGGAGATCGGCATCGGGATGAAATAGGGAAGACTCGCCTTGATCCGGTACCGCCGGGCCTGCAGATAATGGCCCATCTCGTGACAGCCGAGAATGAACATCACTGCCGCGGAGTACTGCAGACCACTCACTATTGAGAACGAGTCTACCCAGGCAACCCAGTACGTACTCAAGCACGTCGCGATGAACAGCCACAACGGGAGCCTCGAACGCCCCGCCGGACGTGCCGGGGCTGCTTCGCGCGGAACCACCGGTTCCGAGACCACCGTCGCCGTGATCACCTCGTCCCGGGCTTCGCGGGAAGAATCCCAGCAGTCGATATAGTCGAATGCTGGAAGGTCCCGAGGAGGTTGAGGGCGGGGGGCGATCGGGGATGAGTAGGAATCCATGAAAAATGTGTTTTTTTCGTGCTCGCGTTCGGCGCGTCTTATATTCTGATTGTTCTGGACGGCTTGCGTCTGGTCACCCGTTTATTCGCCACTCCGGAGGGTTACTTGGGGAGACTCTCAAGGAATTATAGGCCCGTCACCGCGTTTCCCAAAGGTGCCTTTTCCCTTTACGGGCGCTTCGGTTTATAATACTACGCTTTGAACCTAGTTTTGGCCCGCCCAGGGCCGCACCGAGCAGCCATCTCGGCGTCGCGATGGCATCCCCTCTCCGTAGTGGTTTCGTGCCACCTCGCGCCTCAATGATCCTCCTTTCCGTTGTCAATCTCCGCAAGCACTTCGGACCTGAGCCCGTCTTGGACGGCGCGACATTCGACATTCACCCGGGCGACCGGATCGGCCTAGTCGGTCCGAACGGCTGCGGGAAGACGACGCTGATGAAGATCATCGCCGGGGAGGAGGAGTTGGAATCCGGCAGTCGCGTACTGCACGAGTCGGTAAAGGTGGGCTATTTGGAGCAGCAACCCGATTTTGCGCCGGACAGGACACTTTGGGAAGAAGCCGTGGGGGCGATGGAGTCACTCCTGGAAATCCGCTCGCACGCGGAGCAGGCGGCCGCCCTTCTGGCCGAGGAGACCGACCCGGCCGAACGCGCGCGGCTGGCCGCTCGATACGACCACCTCCAGCACGAACTGGAACGTCGCGACGGATACAACCTGGAATACCGGGTCAAACGGGTGCTCGAGGGGCTGCGGTTTCCGGAGTCGACGTACGCTCAAGGGGTCAGTTCCCTAAGCGGCGGCGAGCAGAACCGGCTGATTCTGGCGAAGCTCCTTTTGGCCGAGCCCGATCTGATGCTGCTCGACGAGCCCTCGAACCACCTGGACATCGAGGCGACCGAATGGCTGGAGGACTTCCTGATCTCGACCTCCGCGGCCGTTCTGGTGGTCAGCCATGACCGCACGTTTCTCGACAAGACGACGAACCGGACGCTGGAATTGTTCCGCGGCACGGTCGATTCCTACGCCGGCAATTATTCCGCCTATGTCCGCCAGAAGGCCGAACGGCTTCTCGTGGAGCAGCGGACTTATGAGAAGCAGCGGACCGAAATCGCGAAGATGGAAGATTTCGTCCGCCGCCACCACTACGGCCAGAAGCACCAGCAGGCGGAGGACCGGCGGAAGAAACTGGAGCGGATCGAACTGGTTCCCCTGCCGCGCGAGATTGCCCCCCCCTCGATGCGATTCCCCCCGTCGTCCCGCAGCGGCGATATCGTCTTGAGGGTGGAGGGGGTCGCGAAGGGATTCGACTCATGCCCCCTCTTTCGCGACGTCACGTTCGAGATCGCCAGGGGGGAACGATGGGCGATCGTCGGCCCAAACGGTTCCGGCAAGACGACCCTTTTGCGTATTCTTTTGGGCGAGCTTCCGCCGGATGAGGGAAAGGTGACATTGGGGCACGGCGTGGACGTGGGGTATTTCGACCAGCACCTGGCGATGTTCGACGGCGAGATGGAGGTGGCCGACGGCGTCCGCCCCAACGGCGCGCCGATGGAAATCGGTCCGCGGCGGGACCTGCTGGCCCGGTTCGGGATCACCGGCGACGCGGCGTTTCAGAAGATCGGCAAACTCAGCGGCGGCGAGCGGTGCCGGATGGCCTTGGCGCGGTTGTCCGCCTCGAAGGCGAACTTCCTCGTCCTGGACGAGCCGACGAACCACCTCGATCTCTGGGCGATCGGAGCCCTGGAGTCGGCCGTCCGCGCGTTCGACGGGACCGTCCTGTTCATCAGCCACGACCGCTATTTCATCGACCGCACCGCCGACCACCTGCTGGTCATTGAACCGGAGCACGGCCGCTGCCGCGTCGTCCACGGGAATTACGACACCTACCGCCGCTTCCTCGCCTTGCAGAAAGACCCTCGCGCCGAGGCGCCGGCCATGACAGAGACGCCCAAGGCTAAAGCGAAATCCGTCTCGGTTTCGCCACCCGCCGAGGCCAAGAAGAAACGCCGTTTCCCCTATAGAAAGGTGGCCGATATCGAGGCGGACATCTTCAACCAGGAGACGCGGCTCGAATCTCTCCACGAGGAGATGGCCGACCCCGGGGCGCTCCGTGACGGGGCCCGCGTCCGCCGGCTTCAGGCAGCCGTCGAAGAAACCAAGACCGCCCTCGCCTCGCTCTACGAACACTGGGAAGAGGCGACGGAACTGAATTGGTAGAAGAAGTAGAGGAAGTGGTATTCGTTTCCGGGCACCCTGATCTGGCGGTCATGCCGCCCGGGCGAGTCCTCTTCCCGGGACCCGGGGGGCTCGGAGATTGAACAGACCGAAGATTTCCGATTCCGACATGCCCAGTTTCGTTGCCGGTTCGGCGCCGGAGAAGGAGAAGATGGTTTCGAAAAGTTCCCTTTTCTCTTGAAGCACGGCGTCGATTCGCTCTTCGATCGTGCCGAGGGTGAGAAACCGGGTGACGGTGACCGGGCCGGCCACGCCGATGCGGTGCGCGCGGTTGATCGCCTGATCCTCGACGGCCGGATTCCACCACCGATCGAAGAGGAAGACGTAGTTCGCGAACTGCAAGTTCAGCCCCACGCTTCCCGCCCCATAGCTCATGAGGATGACGTGGCTGTCCGGATCGTTCCGGAACCGCTCGATGACGGCGTCTCGTTTCCCGGAAGGGACCTTTCCGTGATACTCCAGCGGACCGAACGGGGCAAGCCGGCGTTTGAGCCGGTAGAGAGTCTCCACCCACTGGCTGAAGATGATCGCCTTGCGGCCGCTGTGGGCGATTTCTTCGACGTCGGCGACGAGGCGTTCCACCTTGGCGCTGGAACCGTCGACCGGGGCGAAGTTGCAGATCTGCTTCAGCCGCAGGACCAGCTCGAAGACGTGCTGGATCGTGGCCGAGTCGCCCATTTCGGATAATTGGATGATGCCCTCCCCCTCGGCCAGATCGTAGGCCTCGCGCTGGCCGGGAAGCAGTTCGATTTCGGCGTCGCGGACGAGTTTGGGGGGCAGGTCGGTCAAGACGAGGTCCTTCGTTCGCCGCAGAACGTAGTCGCTTACGGCCTTTCCCATCCGCCGCGGCTTCATCTCGGCGGAGAGGAACCCCGGGGCGAGGAATTCGAAGATTCCGACCAGGTCCTCCGCGCTGTTCTCGACCGGCGTGCCGGTCAGGGCCCAGTTTCGCCGCCGCTCGATCGAACGGACCGCCTGGCTCGTGGCGCTCGACTTGTTCTTGATCCGCTGCGATTCGTCCAGAACGACCAGATCGAACCGCGGCGTCGAAGAGAGGACGGAGAAATCGCGGTCCAGGAATTCTCGGTCCCGGACGACCAGCTCGTAGTTCGCGATCTTCACCGGCGCCGATTCCTCCTCCCAATGCCATTGCCGCGTCGCCTTGTTCCCCTCCACGACGCTCACCGGAATCTCCGGGGCCCACATCGCGAATTCGCGCTGCCAGTTCGTCACCAGCGGCTTGGGGCAGACCAGTAGTACCGTCTGGAGCTCGCGGCGGTGCAGCAACAGCCGGATCGTACTGACCGCCTGCATCGTCTTCCCCAGCCCCATCTCATCCGCCAGAATGGCCGCGTGCCGAGGATAGAGAAACGCAATCCCCTCATACTGGTACGGAAAGGGATCGAACGGAACCTCGAGCGAACCGTCCCGCAGGACGGATTCCAGCGGCGGTTGCAGCAGGTACCGCAGCTTGTCCTCGAACTTGACGATATCGGCCGGAGGCTTGATCCGCGTTTTCTTTCGCGATGGCCGTGGCGGTTGCGGAGGAACGGTCACCGGCTTCAGGAACGCTCCGCGCGAGGTGTCTTCGTCAAAATAGAAGTCGCGGACCGTGACCTTCGGCGGCGCGATCAAGACGGAAACGGCAAGCACCGCGGGCGTGGAAACGTCCCAGGACCGGGTCGGCAAAGGGGTGCCCCCCAAATGCGACGAATCGTACGACGCGACGAGATCAGGCCGTGCGCGTCCAAATTCGAGTGACACGACATCCGGCGATTCCGGAGCAAACCAGGAATAAACCGTTCCCGGTGAGTTCATGCTGGCCTCCGCGGAACGGATCACGCGGCGGCCCCCCCACGTCGTGCCTCGTCGATCGCCTCGCGAATCCGCGTGAACGGCTCCACCAGATCGAGCTGTTCGATGATCGCGGATAGCCGTGCGAGCCGCTGCACCGCCGCATTAGAATCCTCCCCCGGAAAGGTCAGCCGGTTGATACCGATCCGGTGGATCGGGCAATTGCTGCTACGTACGAAATCCGCCGGGTTGCCGTTCTCCTCATCGAGAACCAAGGCGACGGGCGCCGGGCTGAAATCGCGTACCGAAAGGCCCTCGGAGCGATCAACGCATAGAAGGTCGGGAACGGTTTTCGCCCGTTCGATGAGCGTTCCGCCGATCTGTTCGCCAAACAGGAAGGGGCGGAGGGTCGGTCCGTACAGTATTTCCTGCGCGCGATTGGGAATGATCGGTGCCGTGCAGTGGAATTCCAGGGGCCTGCCGAGGTGGTTCAGGATTAGATATCCCCCAAACATCGCCTTATTTGTATCTTCCACGACCGTCAGAAACCCGAAATTCGGCGTGTCCTCGCAGGTTGATCCGTGAATCCTGACCATTTCGATCGGTGGTGGGTATGAGTGGGAAACGCGCGAACTGTTTGCGCCCGTTTGGTTTGCGGCGACTGGATTGGATGCGAAACCCAGTACAACGAAGAATGACCGGTGGTTGGTTTGCCCTGGAGGGATTAAATCGGATGGAATGCTTCGCGACCTTTAGTCGGGAATTAGCGGTCGTGCAAGAAAGACCGAATGTAATAAGTAACTTGTTGCAAATAAAGGGGTTATAGCGGCTTGTCGGTATTTTCCGTGAGAAACGAACGGAGGAAACACTCGACTTGAGACCGGGTTTCTAATTATACTGGACTTCATCCACTGTCCAGGAAAACTAGCCATGTCCAGAGAACGCGATACTCAAGCTTCCCTGTTTAGCCAAATCGACGTCTCGGGAGTCGGCCCTCCGAGCCGGTCCGAAGATGAAGGGCAAAATGCGCAAGCAGAGCAGACCCTTCTGCTTCGCGAGCTTCTGGCCGCGCAAGATCGCCAAAACGAGCTATTGGAGGAACTCATACAGCAGGTGGGGGCGGTTCAGCGGCAGAAGGCCAAAGAACTGGGCCAATGGAAGCGGGCCAATCCCGATCTTTCCCAGAAGTGCCGCCGCGCTGCCGAGGCGCTCAGTCGTGTTCAAACGGAGTTCCTCTCGAGCCTTACTGAGGAAATCGACCAAAACTACGAAATCTTCCTTGATGGCGAATTCATGCTCAATGAGTTTGTCGACCGATTCGGCCCCCGCTTGGCCCACTTAAATGGGGTCCTTCAGGTTTTAGGCCAATTGGCTTCCGCGCCAGGGCAGTAGACGCCCCCGGTTTGTTTCATTCGTCTCCGAAGGACATATCGGAGCCGTCATTACTACCGTGCGCTCTAGTTGTACTGCCCCCGAGGGGGTGAACGATCTTCCGCGCTCGCCGTATACTTATGTGGGATAGTTTCTGGGTCGATTGCGCCCGCGCGGCCTTTTTTGTATATTGCAGAGATTTCTTGTGAAAGCAATTTCCTTCATATTCATATTCTTCTCAACCGTGATCGTGCTTTCCGCGGGCTGTCGTCCCCGAGTGGAAACAGCGGTGGATGCACATCCTTGGCCGTCGGCCGAAACCGATCCGCGAGAGATGGAGCAGGCTTCGGATGCTTGGCCCGGGTGGCGCGGGATTGGGGGACTGGGGATTGCGAAGGGGCACCCCCCCATCGAATTCGGTCCGGAGGGAAACCTTCGTTGGCAGGTGGGCGTTCCCGGTGAGGGGAATTCGTCCCCGATTGCTTGGAAAGATCGGGTTTTTCTTACGACGGCACTTGATAAAACGGATCCCCCGACGCTGGCGCTACTCGCCTTTGATCGTGCCGATGGTAACGAACTGTGGCGAACGGAACTGGGGACGGCGGTCGGCGATACCCACGCGAAGAACGGTTATGCGTCGGCGACACCGGTGACCGATGGAGAAGCCATCTACGTTTTCCTCGGGACTACCGGTCTGTTCCGCGTCGGGATGGACGGCAATCGGAAATGGAAGGCCGATCTGGGTCGGCTCGATCACATTTGGGGAACCGCCGCCAGTCCCATTCTCTACAAAGACACCGTCATCCAATCGTGCGACAGCGCCGAGCAATCGTATATCGCCGCCTTTGATAAAACGACCGGGAAGCGCCGCTGGAGGACTCAGCGGCAAAGCACCGGAGGATGGTCGACGCCGATCGTCGTCACCGCGGAGACTCCTGACGGTCCTCGATCGGAATTGATCGTCCATGGAGCGGCCGGTGACGAGGAGTCGGGCCGATTTCTCGCCGCGTATGATCCCGACTCCGGCTCGCTTCTTTGGAGGCTACCAGGAACGACGGAATTCGCCGTTCCGACGCCGGTTCACGGCGGTGGGCTCGTGTTCTGCGCCAGCGGCCGGAACGGGCCGGTCTTCGCGGTCCGTCCCGGCGGAGAGGGGATTCTGGACGAGAACCACATCCTTTGGCGCCGGCACCGCGGTGGACCGTATATTCCCTCGCCTCTGCTGTACCGAAACCGCCTCTACACGATAGGGGACGGAGGAATCGTCCATTGCTACAACCCGGGTGACGGCCGAGAGATTTGGAGAAACCGTCTGCGAGGTCAGTTTACCGCCAGTCCGGTCGCGACCGATGGACGAATCTATGCCGTCAGCGAACAGGGTACCGTGTACGTGTTCGCCGCGGCCGATTCGTTCGAGTTGCTCGCGAAAAATGAGCTTGGCGAGCGGTCGCTGGCCACTCCGGCGATCTCCGGAAATGACTTGTTCGTCCGAACGAAACGGACGCTATTCCGTTTTGGCACCGAAGACTCAACGGAGCCGGATATCGCCATTCGGAAAGACGGCGACACTCCTTTGAACGGCGGGGAGTCCGAGCGTTCCGCCGCGACGCAGCCGACGTCAACCGATTCGGACGTCGCGGCCGCGTCGGCGGACGGCTGGCCCGTATTCCGGGGATCGGCGTCGGCGACCGGTCTCGCCGGAACCACGCTGCCGGAAGAGCCGCGGCGCCGGTGGAGTTTCCGCGCCGACGAGGGGGGATTCGAGTCGACGGCCGCCATCGCCGATGGAACCGTGTATATCGGCTGCACGGATGGAAATCTCTATGCATTCGGTCTGTCCGACGGCGAAAAGAGATGGGCGTTCACGACGGAACTTGGTTTCACCGCCCCGATCGCGGCGACCGACGGCCGTGTGTACGCCGCGGACGCCGACGGCAAAGTGTACTGCCTCCAAGCGAATGACGGTTCGCTCGCGTGGGAATTCCAGGCCGAAGCGGAGATCAACTCCGGACCGAATTTCTTCACGCGTTCCTCCGGCGAAACGGTCGTCCTCTTCGGCGACCAAAGCGGGTTGCTGTTCGCGGTCCACGCGGTTTCCGGTGAACTCGTCTGGAAGTATCAGAGCCCGGATCAGATTCGGTGTTCTCCCGCCATTGCCGACGGAGTGACGTTTATCGCCGGGTGTGACGGCCGGTTGCACGTCGTGGATTGCGAGACGGGGGAGGAAACGGCTTCCGTCGAGTTGGGTGATCCGACCGGTTCCACGCCGGCGGTGGCCGGCTCAAGCGCCTACGTCGGCACGGAGGGGAATCGGTTTTTCGCGGTGGACTGGAAGTCGGGCAGTGTCACATGGACATTCGAGAATCGGCGGCGCCCCGCGGCATTCCGGTCTTCCGCGGCCTTGACGGACCAACTTGTCTTGGTCGGCTCGCGCGACAAGGTCGTGTACGCGATCGGCCGTGCTACGGGAGAGGAACGCTGGTCCTTCCCCACGCGAGGCCGTGTCGACGGCTCCCCGGTGGTCGTCGGCGAGCGGGTGTACGTCGGTTCCTCCGATGGATTTCTCTACGGATTGGATATCAAGTCGGGGGTAAAGGAATGGGAATTCGAGACCGGGGGAGCAATTCTCGCTTCGCCCGCGGTGGCGGCCGGATCATTGGTGATCGGCACGGACGACGGCGACTTGTATTGCTTTGGAGAGTAACCCTTTGCGCGGATTAATCGGGATACTGACGACGCGGCGCGCCCGGCGGAGGTTGCGTTTCGCCGTGGCGCTGGCTTGCTGGGGCTATGCAGTAGCGATGATTGCCCTGCTGCTCACGCTCCGCATCGGAGGGGATGCGTACTGGCTTCCGACGGTTCTTCTTTACGGCCCCAGGGTCTTCTACATCGCGCCCTTGGCCCTGATGGCGCCGGCGGCGTGGTTCGGAAATCGCCGCTGCCTGTTGGTACTGCTAATTCCGGCCGGGTTGTGGGCCGGCCCGATCATGGGGCTATGCCTCCCTTGGGCAAGGCTGACGGCTCCGGCGGATGGACGAAGCATTCGTGTGATGACGTACAACCTCCGCGGGGACGGGGCGGACCAGCGGGCAATTGGCCAATTGATCCGCGCATATGGTATCGACGTCGCGGTCTATCAAGAGTCGGGGAATGTTCAATCTTTCGTGCCCCGCGGCTGGCATAAGGAGGTCCGCCGGTCTTTGACGATCCTCTCGCGCTGGCCCATCCGTGACGTCCGAGGGCGCTATTGCCACGTTCCCTACACGCGTTGGCCGCCGGTGGACTGCCTGGCGGCGACGCTCGACACCGAGCATGGTCCGATCGACATCGTCACGGTCCATTTCCGGACGCCCCGCTGGGGACTGGAGGAGGTCCTCGATCGGAGCACCGTAATCGATCCGAGACGTAGTAACCGTTTGATCCAGGAGATATACTATCGGGATGTCCAGTCGCGCGACGCGCGTGAGTGGATTTCGAGAAACTGCCGGTATCCGACTATCGTCGCCGGCGATTTCAATCTGGTTCCCGACGGCCGCATCTATCGGCGGCGTTGGAGCAGTCTTTCCAACGCGTTCTCGCTCGCGGGGTTCGGATACGGTTACACGCGTTGGAGTCATCTACCGCTGGACATCCATTACGGAGCGCGGATCGACCATATTCTGTGCGACGAGCAATTCGCGGTGATCCACGCCAGACTAGGCCCTGATCTGGGATCCGACCATCTCCCGGTCATTGCTACGCTCAAAAAGCGGGATGCAAGCCCCTGACGCCAAAGAGCGGTTGTTTGAACCGTGTTTCACGAGGAGCGACGGCGCTCTCGGGAGTACACGGTTTCTTGAGGAATCGTCACGGAAGTCTCGGCAAGCCTACCGCGTGTTTTCGCGATTCCATTTGAGCTTCACCACGTAAATGGCGTTGTTGCTGCCATACTTCTCACAACCCTTTGGTTGCATCCATTCAGCCGCGATGACCCACGTCTCCTCCGGTGAGACGTCACAGACGCCGAAATTCCCCAGTCGAGCGCCGCGTTCCGGCGTCAGCTTCCGCTCCGTGGATCGGATCACGCACAAACGTTCGGGATCAACCCTGCCCATGAACAATGGGGCACGGTGGCGAAACACGTGGTCATTGTCGGCGCCGCGTCGCGTGTAGACAAGAAACAGGCCGTCTCGATGGGTGACCCAATGCTGCTGCGTGTTGTAGTTGCCCAGGAGTTCACCGTCGTCGAATCGCCATTTTTTCGGCTCGTCGTAACGCAACCCGTCGACCCCACTGGTCACCCATCCGTGCCGATCGTTCCTCAGCGTCAGGAAGAACCGATCTTTGAACTTCGTCAACGAGGGTTCGCCGAAGCCTCGCGGATCGGCAATCGTCAACTCATCACCATGTTCAACGTAACGCAGGGTTTGGCCGTCAAAAGTACAGCGCACCACGGTCGAAATTCCGTTTTGCTGTCGAGAGTCCTTGAAGTAAATCGGCAAAAGAATATCCCCGTTGGGGAGATCGTACCGCTGTGTCGAACCGGCTCCGGCATTCTCGAACTTCTTGTCGTCCGGCATTTCAAGCAGCTTGTATGGCTTCCATTCGTCTCGATGGACATCGTACACGGAGTAGGCGGTGTGCCGCGGCCGAACCCGCATCAGGCGATTGTCCTCGTACCAGACGGTATGCCCCGTTCCCAAGAGGGTCCCGGTGGCGGCGTGCCACATCGGCGTGAAGTCGCATACCGTCATTACGATATTCTCGCCCATACTCTTGCGTTCGAAGACTGGTTCGCCTTGGAACTCCGTCCAGCTCTTGGCAAGATCCGTGGTCCGCATGGTGTGAAGCTGATAGAAAACGTCCGAACCGGTCAGGAGCAGCTTCTGCGCGGTCATCACTAGATGGGGCGAGTCCGTGGGGTTGGTGTCGGACGAAGGCGGAATCGCTCCGGCCCGGGCATGGACCCAGCAGGTTTTCCCATCAAAACCTTCCCGGGCGACGCTCAATTCCACCACATAGTCGAGCCCGTCCTCGCCGGAACCTTCCGCCGCGCCAAGAACGGCGGTCGCCAGCGGCGCGATCAGGACCGCCATAACCGGTAAGACGCGATGATTCAACACGAGTACCCTGCTGGAATGTCTCATGGATTCTCCATTTTCATGACGTGTGCCATGGTACGTATTCAACTTCTTTTCCACGTCCGATGACAAGACGGACGGACTGTCCCGCCAGTATAAAACGCGAGAGAGCGGAACGCAAACACACCCAGCGGCCGACTTGTTCCCTACCGAGCCCGACTGTACATCCCGGCCTGCGCGGCCGGTTATCTTCTGGAAAACGGGACGCGTTCGGAGAGCCCCGGTTTACAAGACATCTGCCGGATAACGGCCTATCGAGTAAGAGGCACTGCGGACGCCAAGTTCAGAAATAGGAACTTATGTCGAAAAGACGCTTTTCATCTGGTTCCGGCATGGGACTGCCACGCCTTTTGGACCGGCTGGCGTGCGCAAGAGTAATCGGCTATACTGGGATGTTCATTGGAAGCTGGCGTCCGATAAGGATACCGAAGGCCGAGGATATTGACCGAGACGAGCCGTATGAAACGACCAGATCGCCGCACTTCCCTTCTCACCGGGTTCTTCTGGATCTCCTTCGCCATCGTGCTCTTGCCTGGGTGTTCAGGCACCGGGCCTACGGCCGAAACGGTGAAGGAACTTTCCCCCCAACAGCGTGATTCGGCAGCCGAGCTGTTGCGCGATACGATGCTTCGGCAGGGAGAATTCGTTAAGGTACATGCGGCGGAATACCTGCTTTCCCTGGACCACTCGCAGGGAGTGAAGGAGCTTTTTCTGGATGAAGAAGCGGACTTCGCGGACGAGCCGAAGAAACGCATCGGGATTTGGCGGGTGCTGGCAAAGGCGACTTACAACGAGGAGCGCGACGCTTGGATCAGCAAGATATGGGCCGTATATCGAGATCCGGACGCCGAAGACCGGGGAACGGCGATCGAGACTTTGGCGAAGCTCCATCCACCTATCAAGGGGAAGAATTCGCAAGATGCCGAGGCGCTCAACGCGCTTTTGGAAAAGGACATGGCAAGCGACGACCGCGACCTGTCCGTGGGAGCGGCGTGGCTCCTGGCGGCCGCCGGTTCCGAGAAACAGAAACGCGCGGCATTTGAACGGCTGCGGAAACTGCTCGGCGCGGATAAGCCCGAGACGCGTTTCTACGCGGCATATGCTCTAAGGCATCTCGCGGCACGAGGAGGATTACCGAAAGATGTCGGCGACGCATTGTTGGAATCGATTGAAGGCGAGACCGACGAAAGCGCGAAGATGCACAAGTTGACGGCCGCCGCCGCGGTCGCTCACGACCGGAAGAAGACGTTCCCGAAGGAACGGTACGACAGTATCAAAAAGCGGCTTTTGGCGTATGCCCGAAGCGAGACGGAACGGCATCGTTATCACGCGTTGAATACACTGGCGGAACTGGCTCTGTTCAGTGACCTGCCGGTGTTATTGGAATCGCAGCGGGACGCCAGCGCCGACGTCCGCGCGACGGCCGCCTGGGCGGTCTTACGGCTGGAACGCCGGACCGAACGCGGTCTGGTGTTTTTGGACTGGGCGGTCATTGGTTTATACCTTGTGGGCATGGTGGCGGTTGGGGTGTACTATTCGCTTCGAGTGAAGACGACGGACGATTACCTTTTGGGGGGCCGAAACATGAACGCCTTGAGCGTCGGCCTGTCCCTCTTCGCCACCCTCCTAAGCACCATCACCTACCTGGCTTGGCCCGGGGAAATCATCCGTTTTGGACCGATGATGCTCGCCATGATCGCCGCCTATCCACTCGTGTTTTTCCTGGCCGGATACTTCATGATTCCGTTCATCATGAAACTCCGGATCACCAGCGCGTATGAGTTGCTGGAAACGCGTTTGGGGCTTCCCGTCAGGATGCTCGGTTCGTCTCTTTTTCTTCTCATGCGACTGACATGGATGGCTGTCATCATCTATGCGACGACCGCCACGGTGCTGATTCCGCTAATGGGACTCGACGTCGCGTACACTCCACTCGTTTGCGCAATTCTCGGTTTCATTACGATAGTCTACACGTCGCTGGGCGGCCTGCGCGCGGTCGTCTTTACCGACGTGACGCAGACGGTTATTCTCTTCGGCGGCGCGGCACTGACCGTGGTTTTGGTGACGATTCGCCTTGGGGGAGTCGCCGAATGGCTGCCGACCGCTTGGCCCACCCATTGGCCGGAACCGGTTTGGGGATTCAGTTCGACGGCAAGAGTCACTTTTCTCGGAGCGTTTCTGGCCCATTTCACCTGGTGGGTATGCACGGCCGGTTCGGACCAAATGGCAATCCAGCGCTATTTGGCGACCCGCGACGTGGGTTCGGCCCGGGGTGTGCTTCTGACTTCCCTTCTGGCCAATGTCGTCGTGGCGTCGCTGCTCTCAATCGTGGGATTGAGTCTGCTGGCATATTTTCGGCTGAACCCACACTTATTGCCGGACGGCAAGAGCCTCATTGACAACGCCGATTCGCTCTTCCCGCGGTTCATTGCGTACGGGATGCCCGCGGGAATTAGCGGTTTGGTCGTGGCCGGATTACTGGCGGCCGCGATGTCGAGCCTTTCCTCCGGGGTAAATTCCTCCTGTTCGGTCATCGCCGTCGATTTCGTCGACCGTTTCCGCAAGAACCGGGACGAAAGCGAACTGGACCATGTGAAGATCGCCAAGTACATCTCGGTAGCCGTCGGTGTCATCGTGGTGGCCTTGAGTGCCGGTGTCGTATTCGTCTCCGGCAACCTGCTCGAAGTCACCAATAAGGTGGTTAACCTCCTGACGGCGCCCCTGTTCGGTTTGTTTTTTATGGCGATGTTCGTCAGGAGGGCGAACGGCACAGGTACGCTCGTCGGCGCCGCCGTCGGCATCGTCGTCGTGAGCCTGATTAACTTCTGGAAAGACCTTACCGGGAGTGGAATCAGTTTCCTGTGGGCCATGCCGGCAAGTTTCATTGCTCAAATCGGCGTCGGCGTGGTCGTCAGCCACCTCACATGGAGCGAGCCGAAGAAAGAACTCGACGCCTTGATTGCCGACAGCCCCGACGAGGTGACGGGGGAGTAACCAGCCCGCGCCGAGACCGGCATCGCTCACGGAAGAACTCGTCGCGGCTTCCGGGATGCGGTGTGGCCATCGTGGGTCCCGAGTTGGGTTACAGCCGCTAATCCCGGTGAAAACTGCTCGTTTTCGTGATTATTGTTGCATAATCGCCACGAATGCATCGAGGTCGTCGCACGTCGCGGCGTGACCGAGCAGTTCGCCAAGACGAGCAAGGTCGGATACTTCGCGAATGGAGCGTTCGACCGCTTCGGGGATCGGGCCGCAACGCTGCCGCAATACATCCAGAATCGCCTCAGTCTTCCCTTGCATTTTTCCCTTCTCGATTCCCTTCTCGATTCCTTCCGCTTTCCAGCGTTCCGCGCATGTGGTCATAATCTCTTCTCCCGTTTCTTCGAGTGCTTTGGCGGCTTCTTGGAATTGTCTGATATCCAGGTGATCGGCAAGCGGAATCCGGCCTTGTATTTCGCCTTCTCCAGTTCCATGCACCATATCTGGAGCATGTACCGGAGAAGTTGGACAATCGTGAACTCCTCCGAGCGGCTCTTGTGTTCGATCAGGATGTAAATGTATACCGTTCGGTTCGTTCCGGCCAACGGAACCAAGTAGAGCATGTCACTGTAGTGGGACCGCAGCTTCGGATCGACGAATGAACCCTTCCGCAACTTCAGTCCCTCCAAGTCCAGTTGCTTCGGGAACCGCCCTTCAATGTAGTGCTGGCAAAACGCCTGGGCGATTTTTGGATTTGCGAAGGTGGCGCGGAAAAACTCGTCGTGGCTTCCGGGTTGTGGCGTGGTCATGTTGAGCCCCGAGTTGGGTTACGACAGTTGGTCTAGTATGAAATCGTCTGTTTGTGTGTTTATTATAGCTCGACCGAAAGATATCGGCAATACGCTGCGGTGACATATAGCTCCAATGAGGGGTATGCGGCGAATTCCGGGCTGGCGACGATGCGTGGCAGCGGATAGACTGGGGGCGAACGCCGACTCGCCGACAGGAGGCGCCCAGGCAGACCGCCGCTCGGTTCTGAGAATTCGCCGCGCGACGGTTCGCGTAGTCCAAGAACATGAACCAGATATCGATCATGACGGAACATACCTGTACCAATGACCCCCGAATGCCCCTCACCTCGGCCGACGTCCTGGAAGAACGGATCGAACGATTGCGGGAACTGATCCCGGAGGCGTTTGTGGAGGGGAAGGTTGATTTTGACCGGTTGAAGGCGGCGTTGGGGGAGTTCGTCGACGAGGGGCGGGAGCGGTATGGGTTGTCGTGGGCGGGGAAGGCGGACGCGATTCGGGCGATTCAGACGCCGAGTGTCGGAACGCTGGTGCCGTGCCCCGAGGAGTCGGTCAACTTCGACACGACCGAGAACCTCTTCATCGAGGGGGACAACCTGGAGGTCCTCAAGCTGCTCCAGAAGAGCTACTACGGCAAGGTCAAGATGATCTATATCGATCCGCCGTACAATACGGGGAACGAGTTCATTTACCCGGACAACTATCGGACCGGTTTGCAGGAGTACCTGGAGTATTCCGGTCAGGTCGGGGACGGTTCGACCAGGATGTCGACGAATACGGAGACTTCGGGCCGGTATCATTCGAATTGGCTTGACATGATGTATCCGAGGTTGTTCTTGGCCAGGAATCTGTTGCGTCATGATGGAATCGTTTTCGTCTCAATTGACGATAATGAGGTGCATAATCTTCGTCTGCTAATGGATGAGGTCTTTGGAGCCGAGAACTTCGTAGCCACCATCATCTGGCAAAAGGTCTATTCCCCGAAAAACTCTGCTCGCCATTTCTCGGAAGACCACGATTTCATCGTAGCCTATGCAAGACACGCGGAAACGTGGATCCCCAAACGCTGGCCCCGTACAGCGGAGATGGAAGCCAGGTATAGCAATCCGGACGATGATCCACGTGGCCCCTGGAAGGCTAGCGACTTCTCCGCACGGAACTTCTACAGTGAGGGAACGTATCCGATCACCTGCCCTTCCGGTCGGCGTCTGAATGGCCCCCCCCGTGGACGATATTGGGTTGTTTCCGAGGACAAACTCCATGAGTTGGACGAGGACAACCGCATCTGGTGGGGAACTGATGGCAATAATGCCCCAGCCATCAAACGCTTTCTTTCGGAGGTTAGAGAAGGACGTGTCCCTCAGACTCTTTGGCAATATCAGGATGTCGGCCATACTCAGGAAGCGAAACAGGAGCTTGTACGGCACATTGACTTCGGAACCACAGAAAACGTATTGAACTCCGTCAAGCCCACTCGCTTAATCCAACGAATGCTGCAGACAGCCACCGACGTCGATAGCGACGATATTATCCTGGACTTCTTTGCAGGAAGTGCGCCCACGGGCCACGCAGTCTACAAGCAAAACATGGCGGATGGCGGAAATCGACGCTTCATACTTGTCCAACTCCCAGAACGACTCAGGGACCCCGAAAAGGGAATGGAGACCATCTTCGATATGGGCTTGACTCGCCTACGCAACGTAAGCGAACAACTGATGTCACAGGAACACCTGAAGCTGCCTGGGGTTTCAGCAGCGGAGCAAACCAGCGCATTGGGCTGCCGCGTCTTCAGGCTGGCCAGCAGCAACTTCCAAATCTGGGACGCAACCGAGGCGGCAACCGACGAGGAGGGACTCTCCGACCAACTTCGCCTCTTCGCCGACCACGTGCTCCCCGGCCGGAGCGAACAGGACATCCTCTACGAACTCATGCTCAAGGCCGGGCTGCCGTTGACGGCCAAGATCGAAGAGAAGGAAATCGCCGGCGAGACGGCCTATTCCATCGCCGACGGCCTCCTCCTGATCTGCCTCGCCAACCCGATCACCCAAGACATCCTCCGCGCCATGATCGCCCTCGACCCCCGGCGCATCATCTGCCTCGACCCCGCCTTCGGCGGCAACGATCAACTGAAGACGAACACCGTCCTTGAAATGAAGTCCCACGGAATTGAGTTCCGTACAGTGTGAGGAGCCGAACATGAGGATTGAATCCCTCCAAATTCAGAACTACCGAGCGTTCAAAGACGTTCAGATAGGTGACGCAAACCATGCCCCGTTACCGAGCTTATCCGTCTTCGTTGGAGCCAACGGTTCAGGAAAGACGACGCTCTTTGACGTATTTGGTTTCCTTCGGGATGCCCTGATCGGAAATGTCCATACCGCACTGCAGAAGCGAGGCGGGTTCCGCGAGGTTCGTAGTCGCGATACTGAAGGTCCGATTCGCTTTGAAATCAAATTCAGAGAGCGATCCAAACGACCGCTAGTAACCTACGAGCTTGAAATTGCGGAAGATTCTGGCCAACCCGTGGTCAATCGCGAGATACTCAAGTATCGACGTGGGAGCAAGGGACAGCCTTGGCATTTCTTGGACTTCTCGCGAGGGAGAGGAACGGCTGTGACGAATGAATTGGAGGAGGCTGATTCGGAAGGGGAAATGAACCGGGAAGATCAAGTGCTTGAGTCACCCGAGATCCTAGCCATCAAGGGACTCGGCCAATTTCAGCGTTTTCGAGCAGCAAGCGCGTTTCGTCGGTTGATTGAAGACTGGCACGTATCCGACTTCCACATTGAGCAGGCACGGGCGATCCCTGAAATCGGCGTTGCCGAACATCTTTCTCCTGCCGGGGAAAACTTGCCGTTAGTCACTCAGTTTCTGTATGAACGGCACCCCAAGGTCTTTGAAAAAATCCTCGCTCAGATGGCTCGCAGAGTTCCTGGAATTGAAAAGGTCCAAGCAGAGTCGACGGTGGACGGTCGCATCGTACTTCGGTTCCAGGACGGCGCTTTTAAGGACCCCTTTGTCTCACGATATGTCTCTGATGGCACGATCAAGATGTTTGCGTATCTTGTCCTCCTTTATGATCCGACGCCACATCCGTTGCTTTGCGTGGAGGAACCGGAAAACCAACTCTATCCCGGTTTGCTCCAAGAACTAGCCGAAGAATTCCGCGCCTACGCTAACCGAGGCGGCCAAGTGATGGTATCAACACACTCGCCGGACTTTCTGAACGCTGCAACACTGGAGGAGACATTTTGGCTGGTCAAGAAAGACGGTTATACGCAAGTTCAGCGCGCGATGGATAACGAGTTGTTGCGAGAATTAGTGAAAGAGGGTGACCTTCCCGGCGCACTCTGGAAGCAAGGGTTCTTTAATGGAGCCGATCCCCAATGAGAGAACTTGTATTCCTGCTGGAAGAGGCCTCCATAGTTGAGGTTCTCAAAGTGCTCGTGCCTCGAATAGTGCCGGAACACGTAACATGTCATTTCGTTCCACATGAGGGCAAAGGTGACTTGGAGAAATCGATTCCTCGAAAACTGCGCGCATGGCGCACGTCGGGCGTCCGTTTTGTCGTTGTCCGTGATAAGGATGAAGCAGACTGCCGCAGCGTCAAGCAGAAGCTCCGTGACTTGTGTAAGCAAGGAAGGAGGCCGGACACCTTGGTTCGTATTGTGTGTCATCATCTTGAGTCCTGGTACCTGGGGGACTTGGCGGCCGTGGAGAGGGCATTCGGGTTGAACGGCATTGCACGGCGCCAAAATAATCGGAAGTTCCGTGACCCCGACGCATTGGCCAACGCGGAACAGGAGCTGCGAAAGTTGGTCCCGGAATACCAGAAGATAGCCGGCTCTCGAGACATTGCCCACCATCTGGATCTCAGCAACAACCGCTCTCACAGCTTTGGTGTCTTCTTTGCCGGCGTGCGTGCCTTGCTTGAGGAAGAATCCACCACCTCATGAAAATCCAATTCGACGCCAACCAGCAATACCAACTCAACGCCATCCAGGCGATGGTGGACATCTTTGACGGCCAGCCGTTGGCGCTGGGTGAGTACGAAATTCGTTTCGACGCCGCCGGCGGGGATATGGTTACGCAACTGGGGGTGGGAAATAACCTGGTTCTCAACGAAGTGACGATTCTGGAGAATCTGCGCCGAGTACAGGAGCGGAATGAGATCAAGCCGGTATCGGACGCACTTGACGGGATGCACTTCACCACCGAGATGGAGACAGGAACGGGGAAAACGTATGTGTATTTGCGGACGATTTACGAACTGAACAAGATTTACGGATTCAAGAAGTTCGTCATCGTTGTTCCGAGTGTCGCGATTCGTGAGGGCGTGCTGAAGAATATCGAACTGACGCGGGACCATTTTCAGGCGATTTACGGGAACGTCCCGGTCGACTACTGGGTCTACGACTCGAAGCAGGTCTCCCGATTGCGAGGCTATGCCAACAGCAACCAGTTGCAGATTCTGATTATCAACATTGACGCATTCAACAAGCCGGCGAATAACGTCATTCACCAGGAAAACGACAAGCTCTCCGGGCGGAAGCCGATCGAGTTCCTCCAGGCGACGAATCCGATCGTCGTGGTGGACGAACCGCAAAACATGGAGAGCGATCAGGCGAAAGCGGCCGTCGCCCGGCTGAACCCGATCTGTACGCTCCGCTATTCGGCAACGCACCGGAATCTTTACAACCAGGTGTATCGGCTGGACCCCGTGACGGCGTACGACTTGAAGTTGGTCAAACGGATCGAGGTGGACGCGATTCTCGACGACCCCGACTTCAACCGGCCCTACATCGAGGTGAAGTCCGTCAAGGCGACCAAGACGAAGATCACCGCCAGGGTGGTCATCGACGTCGACACGCCGAGCGGCCCGAAGCGGAAAACGCTTTCCATCAGCCGCAACGGGACGGACCTTTACGATAAGTCGAACGAACGCAGCGGATACAAGGGCTATATCGTCAATGAAATCAACGCCGGTGCCGAATTCGTCGCCTTCGGAAACGGCGTTACCCTTCATGCCGGCCAGACGCACGGCGGGCACGGCGACGACGTCATGAAGGCCCAGATTCGCGAGACGATCAAGGAGCATTTCGAGAAGGAACTGCGGATTCGCCGGTCGGTCATGGAAGGACAACGCATGAAGGTGTTGTCGCTCTTCTTCATCGACCGCGTGGCGAATTACTGGCCCGAGGACGGCAAGATTCGCCGCTGGTTCACGGAAGCCTACCAGGCCGTCGCGGCCGATCCCCAATACAAGCCGCTGAATCCGCCGCCAGTGGATGAGGTTCACAATGGCTATTTCGCCCAGACGGCCAAAGGGGCCGCTAAGGATACTACTGGAGATACCAAAGCCGACGACGAGGCGTATGAGCTGATTATGAAGGACAAAGAAAGGCTGCTCGATCAAGCGGAGCCGTTGCGATTCATCTTCAGCCACTCCGCCCTCCGCGAAGGGTGGGACAACCCGAACGTCTTCCAGATCTGTACGCTCAACGAGACGAGATCGGAGATCAAAAAGCGTCAGGAGATCGGCCGCGGCCTGCGTCTGCCGGTCCGCGAAGACGGCACCCGGTGTTTCGACCCGAATATCAACCGGTTGACGATCATCGCCAACGACATGTACGACGATTTCGCCCGGACGCTCCAGACCGAGATCGAGGAAGAGTGCGGGGTAGAGTTCGAGGACCGTATTGCAAACAAACGGGAACGGCGAACGGCCAAGCTGGTTCCCGGCTGGCGGCTGGATCCCGATTTCCAGACGCTTTGGGACAAAATCCAGCACAAGACCCGCTACTCCGTCCGCTTCGAGACGGCGAATCTAATCGCCAAGGCGGCCGAGGCGGTGAAGAAAATGCCACCGATCGTCGCCCCGAAAATGACGGCCCTCAAATCGCGGATGACGATTACCGACGAAGGCGTCACCGGCGAATTGCTCGCCGCGAAACAGATCGAAATGGAGGAAAGCGACCGCAAGACGATCCCCGACATCCTCGGCTACCTGCAACGCGAAACCGAACTCACCCGCTCCACCCTCGCCGACATCCTCATCGCCTCCGGCCGCCTCGGCGACGTCGCCGTGAACCCCCAGCAGTTCATGGACTACGCCGCGTCGGCGATCCGCCACACGCTGCACACGATGATTATCGACGGGATCCAATACGAGAAGGTCGACGGCCAAGTCTACGAGATGTTCCTCTTCGAAGACGAGATTGACGGCTACCTGAGCCGAATGATTGACGTCGACAACTCAATTTACGACTGCATCGAGTGCGACTCCGAGGTAGAGCGCAGATTTGCCCAAGCCATGAGCACCCGTGAAGACATCCGCCTCTTCATCAAACTCCCTGACTGGTTCAAGGTGGAAACCCCAATCGGTACGTACAACCCCGACTGGGCAATTGTGAAGCAGGAAGACTCGAAGATCTACCTCGTCCGCGAGACGAAGAGCACGAAGCAGCAGGTCAAACTGCGTGGATCAGAGTGGGCGAAGATTCGGTGCGGAAAGGCGCATTTCCATGCACTGAACGTGGATTTCGAGCATGTGGTGAGTGCGGAGGAGGTTTAGGAGCGGGGAGCCGAGAGCTTTGAGTGGTGAGCTATGAGCTGTGAGCAGGGAGCTTTGAGCGATGAGTTGTGTTTTCATTTGATTGGGTTTGGCTTGGTTTGGAAAGGAATTTTGGATGGCGAGGGATTTTCGGAAGATTGCGGGCTGGCGGAGGGCGCATGCGTTGATCCTGAGCGTCTTTCGAGCGACTTCGGGGTTTCCGGGAGAGGAGGGGAGAGGAGCGCGGACACCCAAAGACTCTTCTTTCCGACCTGTCTGTCGAGGTATATCCTTATAGAGTATCAAGAACTGGACTGATCGGCAATGCGTCCTGTCCTGCACTTCGAGGGTTTTCGCACGCCGCCAAGCAATGAATCCCAGCCTGATCCGCCGTCGAATCTACGACCCTGAGTCCCTATGCCTGAGCACCGCGTAGATGTCGCGGGCGGAATGGACGACCTGGACGATTTCAACGCCGTCGGGCTTCACGCGGTAGAGGATTACGAAGGGCCGGACGACGAATGCCCGAAGACCCTGGGCAAGGTCATCGCGAGCCTGGCCGAGGAGTGGTTGCCGGGCAAAAAGAGTGAACCTTTCAAAGAGAACTTCTATCTGGCGGGCCGCGGCGACGGGACTGTTGTTTTCGATGCCGATGTAGTCCCAAATCTCGTCCAGATCCGTGCGGACGCCCGGATCAAGTGTGAAGCGGCTCATGGCGCGCCCCGGTCGCTCGTATCGCCGGCGGCCTCGTATCGCCGGCGGCCCCGGGCCTGAATGTCGTCGAAGAACGAGCGCAACGCCCGGTCGTCTTCAAGCTCGATTCCCTCGCCCCGCTCCAACCGGCCCAGACGCATCTTGAGATTCTGCTTGAACTGGTCCAGTTCGGTGTCGCGATCCCGAAGCAGACGGACCGCTTCGAGAATCATCTCTTCTTCCGTCTGATACCGGCCCGAGGCGAGCCCCTCGTGCAGAAGCTGTTGTATTTCGGGCGGATAGGGATGGCTCATGGTCTGGCAGCTCCGACGCGGTTCTACTATCTATGATACCGCTGTGTCCGTAAGGGGTCAACGAATCGCTCTACCCCAAAGGAGGGGTCGCAAGGAAGAATTCAATGGTCGACCAAGGGAATCTCCGGACGCATCTCACGGATAAGGCGAACGATTCTTCTGGCTGGGACCCCAAAATTGCCTGAAAGA
>CAZFQG010000079.1:0-25612 GCA_964520785.1 uncultured Planctomycetaceae bacterium
AGGCTCGGTTGAACGTCGTGATTTCCGGCGGTACCGGTTCCGGTAAGACGACCCTCCTGAACACGCTTTCCAGTTTCATTCCGAACACGGACCGGATCGTCACCATCGAAGACGCGGCCGAACTGCAACTGCAGCAAGATCACGTGGTCCGTCTCGAAACGCGCCCGCCGAACATCGAAGGACGAGGCGCAATCACCGCCACCGACCTGGTCAAGAACTCGCTTCGCATGCGTCCGGAACGCATCATTATCGGCGAGTGCCGCGGAGCCGAAACGCTCGACATGCTCCAGGCGATGAACACCGGCCATGAGGGGTCGATGACGACACTCCACGCCAACAGCCCGCGCGACGCCATCGCTCGCATGGAAACGATGATCATGATGTCCGGATTCGAACTGCCTTTGCGGGCAATGAGGACGCAGATCTCCAGCGCGATCAACCTCATCGTCCAAGCGACTAGGCTTCCCGGGGGGCCGAGAAAGATAACCTACATCACGGAGGTCGTTGGGATGGAACAAGATACGATCGTCATGCAGGACGTTTTCCGTTTCAACCGTGAAGGTGTCGACGAAAGCGGCCGCGCGTACGGAAAGTTCATTTCGACCGGAATCCGTCCCACGTTCATGCCGCGATTGGAGTCCGCCGGCGTCCGATTGCCGGCCAGCGTATTCCGTGAACGCGTCATGTTGCAGGACTGATACCGAGGCACGGCCTCGGACTACCGCGAACCCTTTGACCTGAATCGGGTCTCAACCAAATGTCACCCCTTACGTTGATCCTGGTCGCCGTCTTTTTGGGAGTCTCCGCCCTCGTCGCCGGACTCGTCTTACTCGTACAGGAAAGATCGGGCCACAAGGTCGAGGATCGACTCGACATCCTGACCGGGATGAAGGTTTCCGAAACGAAGAAAGGCGGCGATCCATCCTCGCTCCTGCACAAGCCGATCGACGGACAACCGGGCCTCGTCGAACGGTTCTTCTCGCGTTTCGGCGACCTCGACCTTCTCTTTGAGCAGGCCGACGTCCCCTTTGGTTTGACGAAGCTTCTCTTCATCTGCGTCGGCTTCGCCATGATAGGAACGGCGATCGGCCTCATCGCGCGCATTCACTACGCGATTCTCCCCTTTCTCGCGTTGATTCTGGGCCTGCTTCCCGTGATCTACCTTTTCTGGCGTCGAAAGCGACGCATGAAGGCATTCGCGGGTCAGCTTCCCGATGCCATGGAGATGCTGGCGCGGGCACTGCGTGCCGGCCAGAGTCTTCCAGCCGGATTCCACGCCGTGTCACAGGAAATGGCACCCCCTTTGGGACCCGAATTCGGCCGCGTTTTCGAAGAGCAAAACCTGGGCATCTCGATCGAGGATTCACTGGAATACATGACCGAACGCGTGCCCAACGTCGACTTGAGGTTCTTCGCGACCTCCGTCATTCTGCAGCGGCAAACGGGTGGAGACCTCGCGGAGATCCTGGACAAGATCGGACACCTGATTCGAGAGCGGTTCCAGATATGGGGGCAGGTGCAGGCACTAACCGGAGAAGGTCGGCTGTCCGGAATCATCCTCATGGCCCTGCCCATTCTCCTGTTCTTCGCGCTGTACCAATTGAATCCCGACTACGTCAACGTCCTTTTCACCCATCCCATGGGAAAGAAGATGCTCATCGGCGCGATCGTGATGCAGGTGCTTGGCGCCTTAGTCATCCGCAAGATCGTCAACATCAAGGTGTAAGCAGTGAGTCCCTTCGATTTCGAAAAACTGGTTCCCTATGCGATCTTCGGGGTCGTCGCCGCGCTCGCTTGGTTTCTCATGGACGCCTTCTCGAACAACCGGTCGCGCTCGCTCGCCCGCCTCCGGGAACTCAAGAATCCCCAAAGAAACCCCTCCATGCCGCGAGACCGCCGGCGACGCGGACGGATGTCGGAAGTCATCGAGATGGCGACCCCCACGTTGGCCAAGCCGCTCGAACCGAAGACCGAACTCGAAGCGAGCAGGCTCAAACTCCGCCTGATGAACGCCGGGTTTCGAGGGGAAGACGCTCCCCGGGTGTTCTTGAGCATCAAGTTTTCCAGCCTGATCATGGGATCGATTCTCGGCGGAGCCGTTCTTCTGCTCACGCAGGGGTTCAACTTGAACGCATTCCTATACTCCTGCGGGATTGGGGGGCTGTTCTTCTATCTCCCGGAACTCATTCTCACCATCATGATCAAACGGCGTCAAGGGGAAATCTTCCTGGGGCTTCCCGATGCTCTCGATCTTATGGTGGTCTGCGTCGAGGCGGGCCTGGGACTCGATCAGGCGATGCGCAAGGTGGCCGAGGAAATGGTGAAGTCCTTTCCGGTCGTGGCGCAGGAATTCGGTCTGGCGAATATGCAGTTGCAGATGGGACGCCCACGAAACGAAGTCCTGCACGAGTTGGGCGTACGCACCGGCGTTTCGGACGTCCGAAGCCTGGTCGCGGTGCTCATCCAGGCGGACAAATTCGGGGCGAGTATCGCCCATGCACTGCGCGTTCAGAGTGACGCGATGCGGACCCGCCGGCGCCAGATCGCCGAGGAAAAGGCGGCAAAGACCGCCGTCAAACTCATTTTCCCTCTCGTCCTTTTCATCTTCCCCGGCATCTTCGTTATTCTCGTCGGACCCGCCGCAATCAAGATCATGGAAGGCCTGGGGGACTGAATACGCTTACGCCGCCGGTTCGGATTGGAGACGCGATCAAGGTGTTCCCGCCCCCTCGGTCGATGACGGACCCACCGCGGTTGACAAACGCCGCTTGATGGTGTAGCTTTCGCGGATTCGGCGAAAAAACGCGTCGCTTCCAACCGGCCGTCCGGTTGACGCCGCTCGGTTTATTCCCCTTGGAAAGGCTGCTCGATATCGTGGAACGTTCTCTGGTACTTCTGAAGCCCGACTGCATCCAGCGGAAGCTGGCGGGGCGAGTCTTGTCGCGCTTTGAAGAAAAAGGGCTCAACTTCATCGCGATGAAACTAATGACCGTCACGCCGGGATTGGCCAAACGTCATTACGCCGAGCACGTGACGAAAGCATGGTATCCCGGTCTGGAAGCTTTTATCACATCGAGCCCGCTGATCGCCCTGGTTGTTGAAGGCCCCGACGCCGTCCGAGTCATCCGGGAAATGGTCGGCGCAACGAATGGACTCAAAGCGGTGCCGGGAACGATCCGAGGAGACTTCGGCACAAGCGCCCAAATGAATCTGGTTCACGCTTCCGACAGCCAAGAATCGGCCCTGCGCGAGATCGATATCTTCTTCTCCCCCTCCGAGATCCAGCCGTACCAACCGTTACTTACCCCCTGTCTGCGGTCACCGGACGAATAGACCGCGTTCACGCCGGAGAGATATTCAGGTCGCTGTCGATCAGCGCCCGGGTGGCGCGGCGGCCGCTCTTGCGCATGTCCGTCCGGGCTTTCCGTTCGGCCCCATCGGAGTCCCCACTCTCGATCAGGTCGACCAATTCCCGGTGGTCGTCTACGATACTTCGCATATGCACGAGAGCATCCTCGTGAGAGGGCAAGGGTCGCCCCTGCCTGGCGGGATACAGATAGAAGACGTAGAAGCACTCCGTCAGGAGGAGCCGCGTCGAGTGCAGCATCCGGTCGTTCCGGCAAGCCTCCGCCAGAGCGAAGTGAAAACGGTGGTCCAACTGCGCCCAGCGCTGCGATCCGTAGTTCCCAATTTCCTTCTCGCTTTCCGCGCAGATCAACCGCAACCGCTCGATATCGGCGCTGCTGCGATTCCGGGCCGCCGCTCTGGCGATGCCCCCCTCGAGCATTTCGCGGTATTCGTACAGTTGGCGGATCTCCTCGGAATTGTAGGGGCGGACCCGCGCCCCCTGCCATTTCTCTCCCCCGACCAACAGGCCCTGCGCCACCATCTTCGCCAGCGACTCTCGGACGGGGATCCGGCTGACCCCCAACTCCCGGGCCAGGTCCCGCTCCACAAGCTTCGTGCCGGGCGAAAACTCGCCGGAAAACACGAGTTTCACGAGGCGATCATAAACAGACGAATCATCCGTAGTGTTGGAAAACATGGCCTTACTAGCAGGGGTTTGTCTCGTCCAGCAGACGGGGGAGTATAACACCACCATGGAACCCAGCCAACCTCAAAATGCATCCCCTTTGTGTCAGCGGGCCCACACTAATGGGTACTGGAACCGGTGTTGTATACCTAGGTTGTATTTTATCCCCGCACATGCCGGTTCGCAATAGTTCCAAAGCGACTCCGGACAGGATCCTCGCGATCCGCCTCAGTCTTCCGCACTAGCGGAACGAGTGAAGCCGGCAATGTGCAGCCCGACCAGTCTGGCGACGAGGACGGTCAAGTAAAGTTGTCCGACGATCGCCTCCGAAATCGCCGCCATCTCGGCGGTTGGCGATTTCGGGACGATATCTCCGTATCCAAGCGTACACAGGGTCACGAAACTGAAATAGACGGCCGAGGCCGTATCGCCCGAGCCGAACTGGAGAACTGGGCGAACTGCCGCTCCCTCGGCACCACTCCTGAGGGCGAAGTGAAACGCATTTGGATCGGCTAGATCGATCAACGAGTATACCAAGGCCCAGGTAACCCCCAATAAGAGGTAGACGCATAAAGCCGCGGAAATCGTGTTCATCGTTACTTTTTCGTGCGAAAAGATGTGACGCAGCATCATTCCGATGACCACGACCAAATATGCCGCGCCGCAACAATAGAACACGGCGTGCCACGCGGGGGCATCGCTGAGGAGGCGGATCCCATCCACCACCAGACAAACCGCGGCCATGGCTAGAACGATGAAAACCCCCTTGCGATTGTCCGCGGCCGCCCCCGCCGCCGCAAAGACCGTTAGTCCGAAAAATGCGGTCACCACGCCGCGCATCTCCTGCCCGGGCAAGCCGCCGAGCGCATTGGCAACCGGAGTGGCGACGAGCATCAAGAACAGCATGGCGAGCAGCACGTTGAACCGCTGGCCGCGCAGTCGGTACAACCACGGAATTTGGGGTGGATTGGCGCGCATCGATATCCTCCGGCGGAGAGCGGCCGCGGTCGAGACTTAGAAGACCTCTTGCTCCTCCCGTGCCACGCGCCGGTACTGCTCCAAAATGGCCGGAACCTGATCCGGAGTCACTTGAGCGTGGACGTCGTCCTCGATCATGATGACCGGAGCCAGGCCGCACGTCCCCAGGCAACGGGAACCCTCCAACGAGAAAAGACCGTCACCGGTCGTCTCGCCGAACTTCACGCCCAGCTCGCTCGTGAACCGATCCGCCAGGGCCTGGGCCCCTTTGACGTAGCAGGCCGTTCCGAGGCAGACACGGATCATGTACTTGCCGCGGGGCTGCAAGCGGAAGAAGTGGTAGAAGCTGGCGACCCCGGTCACTTTCGCGCTGGGCACCTGCATCAATTGGGCCACCGCGTCCATCGCCTCCGGCGCGAGATATCCGAACTCGTCCTGAACCTTGTGCAGGACCGAGATCAACTGTCCCGCCGGGTGTGGTTGCTTGACGCACTCGCCGATGTACGCGCAAAGGTCCTCTCCCAGAACCTCGCGGCTTCGGCGTTCCACTTCCTGTCGGTTGTCGGTGTCGGTAATCGTGCTCATCTTTATCGAATTCCTCGCGGGAGTTTGGCGGTGTAGTGGGTGTGGAGCAGATCGTGGGCGAGCGGGCTTCCCGGCTCCTTCAGATATTTTTCGTACAGCTCGATGATCGTGGGATTCTCGTGCGACTTGCGGAACTTCTTGTGTTCGTCGATGTCGTAGAGTGCCTTGGCTCGATCGCGGAGCAGTTCCGGATCGAGGATATTCATCCCCTTAGGCGGGTAGGGCTGACCGCCTCCGCCGATACAACCGCCGGGGCAGGCCATCACCTCGATGACGTGGTACTTCTCGGAGCCTTCGACGACCTGGTCCAGGAGCGTCTTGGCATTCGTCAGCCCGTTCGCGACGCCCACGTGGATGTTGTGCTCGCCGATGGCGACGTACGCGGTTCGCAAGCCCTCGACGGCACGGACCTCGAAGAACTCCAGCCGCTGGGCGGGTTTCCCGGTCACCAATTCGCTCGCCGTACGCAAAGTCGCCTCCATGACGCCTCCGGTGGAACCGAAGATATCGGCGGCACCGGTGGAAATACCCAGAGGCGAATCGAACTCTCCTTTGGGAAGACCGCTGAGATGAAGACCGTAGCACTTGATCATCCAAATCAGTTCCCTGGTGGTGAGAACGGCGTCGGTATAGGGAACGCCGTCGGCATCGGCGTGCTCGGGCCGCTGCGCCTCGTACTTCTTGGCCACGCACGGCATGATCGCCACGTTGAATATCTTTTTGGGGTCGATCCCCGTCTTCTCGGCATAATAAGTTTTGGTGAGCGTCGAGAGCATGCTCATCGGCGACTTGCAGGTCGAGGCGTGGGGGATCAACTCCGGATAGAACCGCTCGAGGAAGCTGATCCACCCCGGCGAACAGGAGGTCAACATGGGCAGCGGCGCGGTGCCGCCGAGCCGCCGGATCAACTCGTGGGCTTCTTCGACGATCGTCAGATCGGCGCCGAAGTTCGTGTCGAAAACGGCGTCGAAGCCGAGCCGCCGCAGCGCCGTGACCATTTCACCGACGACCGGCGTCCCGGGCGGAAGGTTGAATCCCTCGCCGATCGCGGCGCGAATGGAGGGGGCGCTTTGAACGACGACGTGCATCTCCGGGTCGGCAAGCGCGTCCCAGACGGCGTCCGTGGAGGACTGTTCAATGAACGCCGCGGTAGGACAGACGTTGATGCACTGCCCGCAACGGATGCATACCGAATCGGCCATCTCTTCAAGATGGGCCGGTCCGACGACGGTGTGGAAGCCGCGCCCCTGTTGGCTGAGATTGTGAACGCCCTGGATTTCCGAACAGACGCGAACGCAGCGCCCGCAGAGGATACATTTCTCCGCGTTGCGGACCACGGACTTCCCGGAGGCGTCGGTCTCGAATTCCTTGCGCTCGCCGGCGAACAACCTTCGGCGGACGCCCATCGAATAGGCCAAATTCTGTAGCTCGCAGTTGCCGTCGCGCTCGCACGTCTGGCAGTCTCGGGGGTGGTTGTCCAAGAGGAGCTCCACGATGTCGCGCCGGGCGCGGCGAATCTCCGGCGAGTTCGTCCGAACGACCATTCCTTCGGCGACCTTGACGCTGCATGACGCCATATAGAAGGGAACGCCCTCCACTTCCACGATGCACACGCGGCAAGATCCGGCGAGGCTGAGTTTCGGATGGTAACACAACCGCGGAACGTAGATTCCGAGTTGTTCGGCGGCTTCCATGATCGTCGAATCGGCGTCAACGCTAATGGAGGTGCCGTCAATCATTAAGGTGACTTGCTTCTTATCCATGGATGATATCGGTCCTTGTTAAATTCGCGTGACGGCGTCGAAACGGCAAACCTCGAAACAGCGGCCGCACTTGATGCATTGGAGTTGGTCGATTTCGTGGGGACCGCGGCGTTCCCCCGCGATGCACGCCACGGGGCAGTTCCTCGCGCAGGCCGTGCAGCCGACGCACTTCTCCGGATCAATCTCGTATCGGACGAGCGCCGAACACTTCTTCGCGGGACACTTCCTGTCGACCACGTGGGCCAAGTACTCCTCGCGGAAGTACCGTAAGGTGCTGAGCACCGGATTCGGGGCTGCGCGGCCCAGCCCGCACAGCGACGACTTATGGACCAGGCTCGCCAGACGTTCCAGCTTGTCCAGGTCTTCGGGTTCGCCTTTGCCGCTGGTAATCCGCTCGAGAATCTCAAGCATCCGGTTGATGCCCTCGCGGCAAGGCGTACACTTGCCGCACGACTCGTCCTGGGAAAAAGTGATAAAGAACTTGGCGATATCGACCATACAATCGTCCTCGTCGAGGACGATCATCCCACCGCTTCCCATGATGGAACCAACCTTGCCGAGCGTGTCGAAGTCGATCGGCGTGTCGAGGTATTGCTCCGGGATGCAACCGCCGGCCGGCCCGCCGGTTTGAATCGCCTTGAGCCGCTTGTTGTGGGCGACGCCCCCCCCGATATCGAACACCAGCTCGCGGAGCGTCGTCCCTATCGGAACCTCGACCAGCCCGGTATGCCGCACCTTGCCGGCCAGGGCGAAGACCTTCGTCCCGCCGCTTCCCTCCGTACCAATCTGGCTGAACCACTCGGCGCCGTAGTTGATGATAGCCGGAATGTTCGCGAACGTTTCGACGTTATTGATAATCGTGGGACAGCCCCACAGCCCCTTTTCCGAGGGAAACGGCGGACGAATCCGGGGCTGGCCGCGTTCCCCCTCGATGGAATGAATGAGGGCCGTTTCCTCGCCGCACACGAACGCGCCGGCACCGAGCCGCAGTTCGATGTCGAAACTGAAGCCGGAATCCAAGATATTCTCCCCCAAGAGGCCGCGCTGGCGGCATTGCGTGATCGCCGTTGTCAGCCGATCGATCGCCAGAGGATACTCGGCTCGGACGTAAACATATCCCTGCGTCGCGCCAATCGCGAACCCTCCGATGATCATCCCTTCGATCACGTTGAAAGGATCGGATTCGAGCATGCTCCGGTCCATGAAGGCACCGGGGTCTCCTTCATCCGCGTTGCAGATGAGGTACTTGACGTCCCCGGCGGCCGCGGCTCCGAATCGCCACTTTTGGCCGGTGGAAAAACCGCCTCCGCCGCGGCCGCGGAGTTTTGACTCGGTCACCCTCGCGATGACCCAGTTCCGGTCATCCTTGCTCAACACGGTGGCCAGGGCCTGGAAACCGCGATAATAGAAATACTCGTCGATACTCTCCGGGTCCAACACCCCGTTGTGCCGCAACGCGATCCTGCTCTGACGGCTGAAGAACGACACGTCGCCGTAAAGCTCCAGGAACTTCCGGCCGATAGTCTTTCCCTTGACCGCCAACCTCGCGATCACCCGCTTGCCCACCAGGTGCTCTCGGACGATCTCCTCGGCGTCTTCCTTCGACGCGATCCGATAAAGAACCTTGTCCGGCCGAACAAGGAGATGAAATCGAGGACTCGTATCGCCGAAACGGCAGGCCCCGAAGCAGCTTGCCTGCTCCAATTGCACGTCGCTCGCGGAGAACCCGTTCGCCTCGAGAGCGTCCTTCAAAGCCGTCACCAACTCGTCGCTCGACGCGTCGCGCCGGCACTGATCTCCGGAACAATACAGTAATTCCAGACGTGGGAGATGCTCCAGGGGGCCGTCGAGAACGCGGCTGAGTACCGGAGTACCGTGGACGACATGATTCGTGAATATCTCGTGGACCGCCTCGCGGTTGACCTTCTCGTACTTCACCGGCGGCTGCCCCGGTATGAAGACACCGACGATCGGCTCACGGCTGCACCGGCCGGTACAGCCGGTGCGGTGAAGAACGATGTCCGCGCGGCCCGACGCGGTCAGGTGTTTCTGGAATTCCTCGTACACCTCGCGCGAACCGGCCGCGTGTTCGCACGTAGCCGATCCGATCTGGATGCGAATCCTGTCAGGCTCACGGCGTTCGGTCATCACCTGGTGCGATTCGTCCGCCAACTTCTGGAATCGATAAAGTACCGAATTGGCCACCTTGGCTCCTTAAACTCGATCTACGACGATGTAATAGTTGATATTTCTTTTCCCATTGTCCGAGGACCGCTCCGCGCCCCTTTTCGCGGACGGATATCCATATCGGCGAGATACCCCGTGTAAGGATACCACGCCCACCGTGGGCGGCTCGACAATCCGCGGTCAGCGGTCCTCCCACACGAATGATGCACGATGGACCCGGTAACGAAAGACCGCGACAGGCGTTTTGCGAAAGAGACGGACCAAGATCGTCGCCACTATGATCTGGGGCGCCGGGGATGAAGGATCATAGCGCCGAAAGGTTGACTCAAATGGACATTTATCGTCTCTAATACGTTCTACGTAATCGACTTCAAGAGAAAACGCTTATTTTATTCGCTTGAGTGAATTCGGGTAGCCCCCCCAACGGTTTTTTGCGGCAATGCATCAAAGTAGATGAGGATACACCAGTCCATCGGGGAAAGTACGATCAGCCCTGTATGGGGGAACTCTGGTCTGTAACTCCCTCTTTCGCGGAACCATAGAAACGGTCGATTAACCCGGCCGCCACATGTTGGATCAGATTATAAACGATCACCGGCATCATCACGATTTCGCGGTGGGGCATTGCGGTCGCGATGAGAACCAAACCCGCCCCATTGTTCCGCATTCCAACCCCCAAAAGAAGTGATACCCGACTCTCTCGATCCAAACGACCGATCCGGGCCAAGAGCGCGGCACTCGCGAAGTTCACTCCGCAGAGTAAGGCTGAGAGCAAGAGAACAAGAAGGAGGACTCCCCTTTCACGCTGCAGAAGAATGGTGGGAAGCGAAAGAGAAGCGTTCGAATAATTCAGAATCAGCAAGAGCAATGGATTCACGCTTCGAATGCCCCCGAGAACGCGAGCCGCAGGTTTCTCCGTCGAAATCGCGCGAAACAGAATCCCCACTAAGACGGGGACAATCACCCAGAACAAGAGGAACAACACCGCTTCTTGGGCCACGGAACCATCAAATGCAAGGGAGTCGTTCCCGATTAAGCTCGCCAAAAAATCCAGGACGAACGCCACCGTGACCGGACTTAGCAACGTCGAGAGAAGCGTAAACGCGACGCTCAGCAGTAAAAACCCCCCGGCTTTCATCGCCCAACCGACTGACGAACCGGCGACCGGCATCGCGGCGACCACACCCAGCCCAATCAGCACGCAGTGGAACACCTCCCGGTTCGCGGGCGGCACCGGAAGAGCACCGATTAGGGCGATCAACGCCACCGGGGCCGCCACTGCGCAGATGATACCCCCCGCAAGAATGGGCAGAATAGGGCGCGGATCGGAAAACCGGCCCAACCGAATGCCGTATCCCGCTCCGAACAGAAGAAATGCCAGGAGTAACTTCAAGACGATCCCACTAAGGCCGAAAATCCCATTTATAGGGGGGCTATAACACCGAATCCATAGCCCAAGTTGAGGGAAAATCGCACCCAACACGTAGGCGAACATGAGCCACCAAAGGAAGTGCCCCTTCAGCAATTTGGTGATCTTGAGATTCAGGGCCGCTACGGCTTTCATCACTTGGGTCGGTTCAGCGGGGCAAAAACTCATCGCGAGACAGCGCTCTATTCTACAATCAGACTCATGAAATACCCCCAGGGGCCTACCCCTATCATTGGAAAGGGGGACTATCTCGCGACAGAATTCGGCCGTTTTTGTCGACAATCCGGCGATGCGGATCGCGGCTTGCTGGCTTGAGAACGCCGTGGGCCATAGGAGGCTCCGCTTGGGTCGACGAGAACCGCTCCTCTTCTTGGCTCCTAACGCGGTCCAAGCGAAGATACAATAGTGTCCTTGGATCACGGGTTCTCGCAAGACTGCCATTTTGGCAGTTTTCCGCCGGAATAGACTGACCTGCCGCGACTTTGCACACAGCATTCGTGTCCACGGCCCGCTCATTCGACGCTCGGCCCGGGGCAGTCATGAGCTATTCTAGGGAGAAGGGTTACAAGCGGATTGCACCTGTTTGTCACGAACCCAACGGGAATATGCCCGGCAGAATCATCGGCCGCGCTTCGGTCCGAACTCAATAGCTCATTGATGCCCAAACAGACACTGCGGATGTTTTACCTGGAAAAACGCTTCTCAGGGCACGCTATTTGCTGGATACGATGGCTGAAAAGGTTGGAACTGCCATGATCTGGAACCGTCCCTCGATCTTGATCACCGATGACGACGCCGCGTTTCGAGAGGCGCTGAGGGAACTGTTCGTGCCTCGCGGCTTCCGGACGATTCTGGCGGGAGACGGAGAGGAGGCTCTCAAGGTAGTCCATCAGAGGGAGGTACACATCGTCCTCATGGACATGCATATGCCGAAACTTACGGGGCTGGACACATTGCGTCTGCTGAAGCGATTTCGGACGATACTGCCGTGTATTCTGCTATCCGCGAACCTGGACGAAGGAATCGTTGAGCAGGCGAAGCGGGAACACGCTTTCTCCGTCTTATCCAAACCGATTACTTCCAGGCAAATCACGTCGGCCGTAACGGATGCACTGAAGCAGACTTACAATTGGCACGCTTCTTGACGCCGAAATGGGCGGACAATGTCAAGCCGCGGCCCACTGTTCCTTGAGGAACTGCATTGACTTGGGGACTTCCACGTTGCGGTCTCCGCGACAACCGCATTCAAAGCTACAGAATTTGTCGTAGCCGATCATCTTCAGCCCCCGGAATCCGTCCGTAAAGTCTCCGCCGTCCTGACCCGGAAGGATCCGGTTGGTGGACCGTGACCCAAGATGCACGTGCTGAAGGTACTTTCCGCCGGAGATAAACGCCCCCATGTCGCTCGTCTCTTCGAACGTCATGTGGTAGAAATCCCCCATCATCCGCACGCCTTCGCTTTCGCAGTCGCGGCAGATGGAGGCGGCGTCAGCGAGTTGGCGGAGGAAGAACGCCTCGCGCCGATTAAGTGGTTCGAGGATCAGAGTGGTGTTGTTCGCGACCGCGATCTCACCGAGCTTCGGCAGGGCATCAACTAGAATACTGCGAATTTCTCGATTACACAACTCTGTCTGCCCGTTAAAAGCCGGAACGTAGACAACCCCCACGGAAGCGAGCGCGCCTGCCGCCTCCAATGCCTGTTTGACCCTCTCAAAACTGCCCGGTCGCTTCGCCGGGTCCTCCGACACCAAATCGCCGTTGTCCGATCCCCAGCAAATCGCCGCCATCTTCAGACCGGAATTATCAATGGCTTTCTGATATTTTTCGACATTATCGACCGCATCCCGGTACAATTCAACGGCTTCAAACTCCCATTTTTTCATATTATCGAGTTTTTCTTCCAGGCTCTCGCCAGGAATCACTCCCAACTGGCTGCACAGCCGTAGTGCCGCCGTACCCTTCCTGGTCTCGTCTTTCTCTGTCTCGGAGCCTTGCGTCACGACCTTCGTCCCCAATGCCGCAATCGTTGCGGCGGAGCCGGCTAGAAATCCCCGTCGGTTCATCTCATGTTCCCTTTCGCTGGTGAACGAATTCGCTGATAATACTGACCAATACTTGATAGGCGGCGAGCCGCGACGGAACTGAATCCAGCGCATTCTTCACTCATACCGCACAAATAACCGCAAACTTCCGATCAATTCAGTGTAAGACTTTTTAACCGGGTGGGCAAGTTGTCCCCGTTGGCTTTCCTGACATGGAAATCGAACAAGCTGAAGTCATATTGAACACAATCACCGTCGGAGCCGGAGCGCTTTGGCTCGCGGGCACGTGGTTTGTGGTGCGTTCGGGACAAATCGGGAAGGTCCGCGTACCGCCGGAACCGCAGCCGCTTCGGGTCCACGACGCCACCGTTCCGCGGGCGGTCTTCGGGACGGACGACATCGAGGGAATCCCCGCCGAGAACCAGTCGAAGGCCCTGTCCGCTCTGGCAACCGGCGTCGGCCACGACTTGGGAACGCTCAGAATCGTGGAACAGACGCCCGGCTATCTCTGTTTCGAATCGGCCGGGTCCGGCTCGTTGCGAACGGGCGGGCTCCCCCGGTTCGGTAAAGGTGAGATCTGGTTTTCAATGCAGACCGGCGGAAACACGCACGTCGACTATGCCGTGGAGTTGAAGACCGGCGGCGGCCTCCTAGGCTGGGCGAGAGTGATGAACGTCGTGGGACTTGCCGCGATCGTGACGGGTTACCTCGCGGTCTCGAAATGGATTATCCCGGACCATGCACTTCGCCCTCAGGTTTTTCAGATGGCTCAGACAGTCCATCTTCTGTGGCCGCCCTTCCTGTTGGGTGCCTTATATCGTCATCAGTATACTCAGATCGCCGGGCGGATCGCGACGTTTGTCCACAATCTACCCTACCTAAGCGGGACATGACACCTTGGCCGGCATCTTGCCCCCTTCTCGCTTCTTTCCTCCCGCCGAATCCGCCGATCCTCAAGGGTTTCTTGGGGCGGGCGGCCGGTTGTCACCCGAATGGCTGCTCGATGCGTACCGTCACGGGATATTTCCTTGGCCGGTGGGAGATATCGACAACCCACCTCTTTGGTGGTCTCCCGATCCGCGTGGCATCCTCGAGTTGGATGCCATGCACGTATCGAGTCGCCTCCGCCGTACCTGTCATAGCGGGAGATTCCGGCTCACGAGCGATCTTGACTTTCATGGGGTGATTCAGGGTTGCGCAACCGGACCGGGCAGGCAGGGCGAAACGTGGATTACCGCTTTGATGATTGAAGCCTATACTCGGATGTTCGAGCTGGGACATGCCCATAGCATCGAGGTGTGGCACGAAGGGGGGCTCGCCGGCGGTGTTTACGGACTGGCGATCGACGGGCTGTTCGCCGCCGAATCGATGTTCTACCGCGTCCGGGACGCCTCGAAGGTCGCCCTGGTCCGGTTGGTCGCGCATCTGCGAATGCGCAAGTATCGTTTACTGGATATTCAGCAGTTGACCCCCCACACCGCGAGGATGGGGGCGATTGAGATTCCCCGACGCGAGTACCTGCGGCGCCTGGCAGAGGCGCTGAGCGTGAAAACAACATTTGGAGACATCCTTGAAACCGAATGAGGAAGGATTCCGCGGCTCCACCAACCGAAGCGGCATCGGCGCGAACCGTCGTCCGGTCGGCGACCATCTCGTGTTGGGAACGCTGTTCTGCCTCGCCTCGGCATGCGCATACTCACTCACGCAGGCGGTGCTGCGGTCTCTCTCCGTCCACTGCGACGGCATCCTGGTACTGTTCGTCAAAGAGACCGTGACCGTGTTATTAGTCGGACCGTGGATCATCCAGGCCGGCTTCCGCGACCGGTCGGTTTTCCCACGAGGAAAAACGTTTTGGATTCTCGTCGGCGTCAGTCTTGGTGTGCAATGGATCGCGAATCTCGTCATGCTATGGGCGCTGGGCGTAATCGGGCTTGCCGTTACGGTTCCCATCATGCTCGGAACGAATCTGACATCGAGTGCCGTATTCGGTTGGATGTTCTTAAAGGAAAACGTGACCAAACGGACCGTTGCGGTCATGGTACTGATCGTTTGCGCTATCGCGATTCTTAGTATCGGCGGCGCCCAGGTTCGCGGCGAATTGTCCGAAATTGACCTCGCGGGACGCTCACTTTTTCGCGTGTTGCTCGCCGTCCTGGGAACCTGCCTGGCCGGTGTCATCTTCGGACTCTTCGCGGTGACCATCCGGGTTAACGTCCGCGAAACGGTCCCGCCGTTCGTCTTGGTCTCGTTCGTCACGGGCGTAGGAACCGTCACCTTCGGACCGGCATGCCTTCTTTGGCTGGGGATCGGCGCGATGCGCGAGGTTCCGCTCGCCGATTACCGAATGATGCTTCTCGCGGGACTTACCAATTTCGTCGGGTTCGTGATGATTACGAAGGGTCTGCAGATGACGCCGGTCGTCCGCGCCAACGTCATCAACGCCTCCCAAACGGCCTTCGCGGCCATCCTCGGTTTTCTCATTTTCAACGAACCTCCGACCCCCACGATCATCACCGGTGTCGCGCTAACGGCCCTCGGCATGATCCTCATCAGCCGGCCGGTAAAAAAGGAAGAGGTGATCGGAGAAATCTGAGGGACCGCCGTCAGTCGAACGACACGATCGTCCTCTCCAGGGCCTCGGCCTGCCGCGCGATGGTGGTATCGTCGGCATAATTCGTCTTGAGCTGAACCAGATTCGGTTGGACCGACTCCGCGACGGGACAGAGTCCGCCGGCATACCGCTCGGGGTCCATGCGCTGGAAGAGGGGCTCCTGATAGGTCAGCGCCCAGGCCCCGTAGAAGGGTTCTCCGCCAAACCGGGCGAAGCGGTCGAAAAAGGCGTCCCACGTGACGCCGTTGAGTTCGGGATGGAGCCGGAACGTATACGCCCAGAACGCGGACTCACCCTTTTCAGGGATGCGCTGGGGCGAGAGCCACTCGCATCCGGCGGCGACCGCGTCGAAGGCGGCCGCGCAGCGCAGACGCCAGGCGACGAACTCCTCCAAGCGTTCCAACTGGGCCAATGCGAACGCGGCGCAGAGTTCCGAGAGGCGGAAATTGTACCCCAGACTCACATGCCGCTTGAAAGTCGGATGGGCTATCTGCTTCCGGTCGATTTTCGAGCCGCCGGGCCCCGCGCCGACCAGACCGTATCCCAAGCTCGCGAACCGCGCGACCCGCGTCGCGGCTTCGGCATCGTCGGTAATGACCATTCCCCCCTCCCCGCAGGTCATGTGCTTGGAGGCCTGGAAACTGAAACTGCCGAAATCGCCGACCGTGCCGATCGTCTTACCATCGTAGCGGCCGAGAAAACACTGGGCCGCGTCCTCGATCACCGCTAGGCCGTGCTCGGCGGCGATCTCCATGATCGCGTCCATCTCGGGGGGTACGCCATAGATCGCCACCGGGATAATGGCCTTCGTCCGGGGGGTGATCCGGCTTCTAGTACTCTCCGGATCGATCGTGAACGCGTGGGCGTCGATGTCGGCGAAGACGGGAACAGCTCCCTGGTGGAAGACGGCCAGCGAGGTCGAAGCCATCGTCAAAGGCGGAACGATCACCTCATCCCCCGGTCCTACGCCGGCCGCGTGGAGCGCCGCCTGAAGCGTGGCCGTGCCGTTGGTGAAGCTGATGGCGTATTTCGCGCCGAGTTTCTCGGCAAACGCGGATTCCAACCGTCCCACGAAACTCACTTTGGCGGATCCCTCGGGAAAACCGCCATCGAGCAGTTCTTGCAGATATTTATATTCGCTCGAACCGACCCGCCAGGAGCGGTTCTTGCCGGGCCGAAGCCGGTTCAGGTCGTAGTGGGCGCTATGAGCCGATTGCGTGTTCTTCATTCCGCGGGTTCCAATCCGTGTCTGTGCCGAGTCGCCGGGAGTGCTCCGGTGAGTCGGCGAAAACTCGATCCGGTACCGAGAGTATAACGGGTGATCTCCACCTCTGCAATAGGTATATACCAATCAATCCATTCCAATCTTTGCGTTACGGGGTTCCGCTTGTCCAGCGATCCGATACTAACCCCCTAATATAGGGGCCGTGAGGAAAACTTGTCGGGAATTGTCTGGACATCACCGAATCATCTGTTATAATCGCGTGAAATAAGACCGCGTTTGCCGCACATATTCACGTTGGCGCAAAGATAACAATACCCAATCAGAGGAAAGGTATGAACAAAGATTTGTTCATACCTTTTGTGTGCGAATGAGTACCGTGGAAAAGAAACCCAAGTACCTGCGAGTCGTCGAGCACCTTCGCGTCGGCATCGAGACGGGCCAGTGGGCGCCGGGGGAAATGCTCCCGATCGAGAGTGAGTTGGCCGCGTCGTTGGGAATGGCGCGGAACACGATCCGGCAGGGACTGGCGCGGCTTGAACAAGATGGGATTATCGAGCGGATTCAGGGCCGGGGGACATTTGTAACGACACCCCAGCAGCGGCAGTCGCGGCAGCAACTGGCCATGTTTGCGCTCATCGCGGATCAGCTTCGCGAGGGTTTCTATCCGTCGCTCATCGAGGGTTTCCAACGGCGGTGTACGGAAGTGGCCCACCAGGCGATCATCGGTTGTTCGAGGAATGACATTCACGTCCAGGCGGACTTGATCCTTCAGATGATCGACCAGAACGTGGCCGGAGTTGCCCTCGTTCCGGCCACTTCGACTCCGACGCCGGTCCACCATGTCCGGCAACTGCAAAGGCATTTTATCCCGATCGTCTTCTGCCACCGCGCCGCGGCGGGCGTTTCCGCGCCATGCGTCACCTGGAGCGGTCGAGAAGTCGGCCGGTTGGCGGGAAAGACGTTCCTCGGCCGTTATCGGAAGTCGGCCGTCTTCATTACTCCCCACCGGAGTGAAATGGCGGACGCGTACGCGGAAGGGCTCCGCGAGGTCATGATCACGGCCGGCGGCACATTCCCCGAGAGCCGGTACGTTCGTTACGGCGCCGTCCTGCCGGGTGAACACGCACGACCGGCGATTCAAAGCATCCTCCGAGACCTGTACGACTCGCCCGAGAGACCCGACGCCGTTTTCTGCGGAAGCCTTCCGGACGCGGAGCAAGTGTATCTGACAGCCCAAAGCATGGGATGGCGGATTCCCGGGGAACTGTCGCTGGTCTGTTTCAGCGGTACTTGGCGACGAGGCGCGCTGGCCGAACGGATGACCTGCGTGGCGGTCGACGAACAGGGAATCGGCGCGCGGGCGGCGGAAATCCTGCACGAAATCCGGACCGGAAGCAGGCCCTTGGATGACGCGGAGCGGGTAGTGTTTGACTTGGAATTGCTGGAAGGCGAAACGCTATAGGTCGTTGCACGAGATGAACCGCAAAACTTCGCTGCATATCGTGAAATCCTTGATCGGCTCTCGAGGCCGTCGAAGAAGGCGGTTCCGAACCGGGCGACGATTCGGCCGGTCTGCTGGATTCTTCTTCGTGGTTTGGCTGACGGCTTTCGGCGCGACAACCGTTGTTTTCGGCGAAGAATCGACGCCAAGCATCTCGGTTCTCGCGTCCGAAGACCCCCTTTTCGAGACGATTAATTTCCAGCCCGGCTTCAGTGCCGGGGATATCGAAGTCCTCGGCGACGGCTCGCTGCTGATGTGCGTCGACGTCGACGGCCAAATCGACTCCATGGTCTCTGGCGACCAAGGTAGAACTTGGAGCAAGCGAACGGTACTGATCCCGCGTCCGGGTGGAGAAGCCGGCTATTATCACCCGAGCCTGACGCGGCTTGCCGACGGGACCCTCTTGCTTTCCTATCAGTATTACGCCAAGGGAACGCGTCCCGTTTACAAAGTGACCTACTTCCGGCGCTCGGCCGACGACGGCAAGACCTGGAGTGAACAGTTTTTCATGGCCATGGACGGGGCGTTCAACGACAAGCCGATCCAGCTTTCCACGGGACGGATTCTCGTTCCGGTCGAGCAGGAAGCGGAGATCGGGGAACACGATCACGAAGGCTATGTGAGCTATACGTACTCTTCCGACGACGGGGGAATGAGTTGGCGCCCTTCGGAGAACAAGGTCCGCGCCCTTCCGGTCGAGGCCCAGGAACCGCACCTGGTCGAGTTGAAGAACGGGCATATCCTTATGCTCTGCCGAACCTATCACCGGTACGTGATCCGGTCACTCTCGACGGACGGAGGCCGAACCTGGGGCCCGCACGAGCCGATCGAGCGATTGACCCTCTCGCCGTGGTCCTCGGCGATCCTGGTCAAGCGGATTCCCTCCACCGGCGATTTGATTCTCTTGCGAACGTCCGGCGGGGAGGGAAGTCTCCGAACGCCGCTGGTTTCGATCCTCTCCCGCGACGAGGGAAAGACTTGGGAGAAGGAACGCGTCCTCGCGGGCGATCCGACCGAGGTGTACGGATATCCCTGCTTGACGTTCGTCGAGGGGGTCGCCCTGATCGGGTACTCCTCCAAAGCCGGCACGCGAGTGGCTCGCGTCGCCCCGAAATGGTTCTACTCGGATCCCAATGAGTGATAACGAATGCGATATCTTGCCGGCGTGCGTATCCGAAAACGCGAACCCCGCCGGCGGTGAAAGCCTGTCGAGAATGTGACGAATACCTGGCTCCGGCGTTTCCATAGAAGAGTCAATACCAGGAACGTTTAACAACCCTTTGTCGGTTTTCTTACTTTCCTTTCCTGTTTCGAAGGAGACCTATCATGAGAAAGCACTCTCTCATCCCCACCCTTCTCTCTTTCGCCGCCATCGCGGCATCCAGCGGATGGGCGGCACCAGTAGCGTTTTGGCAGTTCAACGAGAAAGTACCCGGAATGCAGGCGGACGCGGCGCCGGGCGAATTCCTCGACGAGACCGGCAACTATCCCGCGTCCTTGGTCGCGACGGCATCGGCGCTACCGTACTATGCCGAGGGGAATCCCGACTATGACGGGGGCTCCGCGTTGGCGTTCGACGCGGCGGGCGCGATCGGCCTGACGGTACCCGATGCACCGGCTTTGAATCTCTTCTCCGGCGGAGCGGAGGCAACGATCGAGGCTATGATTAAGACGACCGCGACCGATTTCGGCTACCTGGTCAGCAAACAAGATTGGGGGACGAGCGGCTACTGGTACCTTCGGATGCAGCCGAACGGCCAACTCTTTTTCGAGTCGGTCGATACGTTGTATCCCGACGCGGGAAACACGGTCGTGTCGGCCCATGGCCTGACGCCGATCAATGACGGCCAGTGGCACCACGTCGCCGCGGTGATCGACACCGATACGTCAACCGGTTCGGCAAGCATCAGCCTCTACGTGGACTATGCGATCGACACGGCGGGAGTCGCCGGGTCACCGACCGGCTTGGGCAACTTGGACAACGTCGGAAACCTCTACATCGGAACAAGGGCCGACGGAGGCCAGCTTCTGACCGGCGACATCGATTTCGTTCGCATCAGCGACACGGCGCTGGCGCCGAGCGAAATGATCGGCTACACCGACCCCGGTCCGGTCGAACCGAACGTCTACCGGCACGTGGGGCGCACCGACCCGACGACGGAAGGATTCCTCAACGACGGTTCCGCCGGGTCGCCCATTACCGACGACCTGGGAGTCGACGCCTGGAATATCGCCGGCGGGTTCGCGCGATATCGGACGCCGCTGGCGGTGACGGACCTGGCCGCGATGGACGAGTCCGGCTGGAGCGCGGCACTCGAGGTGCGAAACAACCTGATCCCGGATGATGCGTCCGATTATGGAGTCCACATCGAGGTGTCCGACTTGGCGTATACCTACTTCATTCTCTTCGGCCAGGACGACGCCGGACTGCCGACCGCGCAGCAAATCACTTCGGTAACCGCCCTTACTAAGGCGGAAATCCCCATCAGCGGCGTCAGCGGTAGTGGGCATCACGCCTACGAACTGAAGCAGGCCGCCGGCCTGCCGGGATCGGTCGATTTCTACATCGACGGTGTCTTCCAAGCGACGCTCGCCGGAACGGAAAACGACTCGTACCCGGCGTACAAGGGACGTTTTGTCTGGGGAGCGACGGACGGCGGGGCCACGGCGAACGCGAACTATTCACTCGTGGAACTCGTAATTGGCACCGCTGAGGAACCGCTCGCCGGCGACCTCAACGGTGACGGATTCGTCGGCAGCGCCGACTTGGACATCGTCCGCGGCAACTGGGGAGAAGACGTCCCGGCCGGATGTCTCTCCTGCGGTGATCCGTCCGGTGACGGGTTCGTCGGCAGCGCCGATTTGGACATCGTCCGCGCCAACTGGGGAGCGACGGCCGCGGCCGCCGTACCGGAGCCCGCCTCCTTAGTCCTGGTTCTGGCCGCCGTCGTTTGCCTTCTCGGATTTCGTCGGCAACTTCGGTAGGACACACTAAAAGCGTCACACTTCATGATGGGGGCGTCGTCTCGGTCGCGAGGTCGAGCGGCGCCCCTTATTGCAGGAGGAAAAGGAACGTCGGAGGCTGGGCGACTTCAGCGACGGACTGTCCACGACCGCTTTCGGAAGCGAATTACTGGCCGGCCGCGTCGACTCGGCGGCTTCCGTATACGACACCGACCACCGCGGTCGCTGGGTGATGCCGTTCGAGGGGGGCGCCGCGTATTCGCACCGCACGACGCCCAACACCAGCGAGCCGGACGTGATGCCGTACTGCTGCGTCTCCTCGGAAGACATGCCCTGCATCGTTCAGGGAGGATTGGGGGATGAATACTACGCGGCGCGGAGCCGCCATCCCGGCGGGGTGAACGTCCTTTTCGGCGACGGCCATGCCGAGTTCTACGAGAACTCGGTGGATTTGAAGGTGTGGCGAGCGTTGGCGACGGTCAAAGGGGGCGAGATACTAAACCGATAGCGATGTTTCGACCGGATGCACTCGATGGTGACCGGCGCTCTTCGCGAGGAGAAATTCGTGAGAAGAAACAACATGTCCGTTCTTCACGGCCGGGTGCTCTGGTGCATCTTCCTGGTCGTGTTGGCGTCCGGCTGCGGTGCCGGGGCGGATCGTCAGGGCCTGGAGGGGACGGTGACGCTCGACGGAACCCCCCTGCCCAATGGCGCGATTCGGTTTATTCCCCTGCCGGAAACGGGCGGTCCTTCGGCCGGCGCGGAAATCCGCGCCGGCAAGTTCATCGTCGAACCGGCCAAGGGCGTTATGCGGGGTTCTTTTCGCGTGGAGATCACCGCCTCGCGGAAGACGGACCGGAAAGTCAGGGATCGCGTCTCCGGCGAAATGACGGACGTCTTCGCGCAGTTCTTGCCGCCGAAATACAATGTCAACAGCGAGCTGACCGCCGACGTGAATGGCCGCGGGCCGAACCGCTATGAGTTCGCGCTGTCGTCGAGATAGACGATTCCCGCTCCCGAATCCTCCGCAGTAAATAACCGTCCAATGAAAATACCCACGGGCCCGAGACACCGCACATTGGACGGTACCAACCTTGGTCGGTATCGCGCTCGGTTTTTCCTAAGAATAGCACTTCACTACCTCGGCAATAAGGAGAGATTCCATGTTCAGCACGATTCACCTTCAAAATCGCCTCGTGGCTGTTTTCATATTTCCGTTCCTTCTGGGTTTCGCGTGTGCCCGGGGGGATGTCATTGAAACATCGCGCCTGCTAAGGTCCGTGGACGATTGGGCGTTTTTCGGCACCTGGTCGATCGCGGAGGGAGTACTGTCCCAGGCGGATGCCTCGGGGCAGCGGTACGCGTTCTATCGTGACGGAGCGTTTGGCGACGTGACGATGGAAGTGTCGTTTCGCGTCAGGAGCGAAGGGGACGGCGTCCAGGCGGCGGGAATGATTCTCCGCTCGTCGGATTCCGAGAACGCGGTCTTCGTCCATTTCGACACGAGGAACGACCAGGTCATCCTCTTCCGGCGGGACATGTGGCTGCCGGAGAGCGAGATCGCGAGAAAGACGAATGTCCCTCTCGAACCGGACCAATGGTACCGTGCCACCGTCGAGGCGGCCGGCGAAGCGATTCACGTTTCCATCGACGGGACTCGTATTCTTTCCGCGACGGACGGCTCGAATCGCGGCGGTCTGTGCGGGGTCTACACGAGCCAGGGGGCCGTTGACTTCAAGGATATGCGGATCGATGCACAGCCGCGGGCTCTGGCAAGCCCGTGGAAGGAGGCTTCCTCGCACGCCTGCGACGTTCCTCGCGATCAGGCCATCGCTGAAATTCTTGACGTCAAGGTCCTCGCTCGGGACCGTTACGTCGGCTGGCCCAGCGTGGCGTGCGGAAAGGACGGTGCCTTGATGGCCGTCTATTCCGGCGACCGCGATGCCCACGTCTGCGAGAAGGGGAAAGTGCGGCTCATCCGAAGCGCCGACGGAGGCAAGACCTGGACCAATCCGGAGACGGTGATCGACTTGCCGATTGACGACCGCGACTCGGGAATCATCCAGACCAAGACCGGCGCGTGGCTGGTGACCTGGTTCACCGGCCCCCCCTACCACACCGAATTGCAGGGAGTCTACGCCACCCGCTCGACCGACGGCGGGAGGAACTGGAGCAAGCCGATAAACACCCACGTCAGCGCCCCGCATGGACCGATTCAACTCAAGGACGGACGGCTCCTTTATATCGGCCAACGGCCCCATTGTTCGCATGTGCAGCCGTACAACTACAACGGACCGCCGAAGGACTCACCCTATCAGGTGTCGCTGGCCGAATCGGCCGATGACGGCAAGACCTGGCGGGTCCTTTGTGATTTTCCCGTCCCGGAGGATGGGATGATGCTCTCCTTCGACGAGCCGCACCTCGTGGAGACGGCCGACGGAACGATCGTCGCCATGTTCCGCGACTGCAATCCGCCGGACCAATTGTGGCAATCGGAAAGCCGCGACGGCGGGAAGACGTGGAGCAAACCCTGGCGGACCCCCATTGAAGGTCACCCGCCCCACCTGCTCCGGCTGGAGGACGACACGCTCGTCGTGGTCTACGCGCGGCGCCGACCCCCATTTAGCGAGTGCGCGTGCATCAGCCGCGACGGTGGGAAGACATGGGACGTCGAGAACGAAGTCCTCCTCGCCAGGGGATTCTCCGGCGACATCGGCTACCCCGCCAGCGCCCAGCTCCCGGACGGGTCGATTTGGACCGTCTATTATCAGGCGGCGCGGCCCGGCGAGCATCCGTCCTTGATGGGAACGCATTGGCGACTGCGCGATAAGGAATAATCGAATCGCGGCCCGTTGAGCGACGATTGCGCGACATCGGCGTCAATTCGTTGCCCGCGAGCGACGAAACTCGGAGGGGGATAACCCGGTCAGTCGCTGAAACACGATACGGAAACGCCGCGGTTCGCTGAAACCGCAGGCTCGGCTGATTTCTTGAAGCTGCGGTTTCTTGGGGTCCAAGAGCATCTTCTTCGCGAGTTCCACGCGGAGGCGGGAGATATAATCGTGGGGGGTACAGTTCAGGCATTGCTGGAACTGATAGTAGAGGTACCGGCGCGACACGTCGAGGTGCCTCTCCAGGGCTCCGATTCCGAAACTCCGGTCGAGATTCGCCTTGATATACTTCACCGCCTCGGCAACATGGGGATTCTCGATGGCGTCGACGGCGGTCGATTGTCGCGAGACCACCCCCTTGGGCGGAACCAACACGCTCCGTGCCCCTTTTCTACCATGCATCAGCCGATCCAATAGCGCCGCCGCCTCGTATCCCTCGCGGCGGGAATCGCGCGCGACACTCGTGATCGGGATGTCGCTGAACTCACAGGCGACCTCATCGTTATCCACGCCGATGATCGCGACCTCCTTGGGGACGTCCAGGCCCATTCGCATGCACACTTCCAGTACCATCCTCGCGCGGAAATCGTGGACCGCCATGATTCCCACCGGCCGTTTCAGTGTCGCGAGCCACGGTTCCAGTTGCCTTTCCCACCCGACCCAATACTCGTTCTTGAAGAACCGCGGCGCTTCCAGCACGGAACACTCGCCCCCGCCCTCCCTAATCCGCTCGACGAAACCCGACTGCCGCTGCTTGGAGTACCAGGCGTTTTTCTGCCCATAGTAGCCGAACCGCTTGAAACCGCGTTCCAACAGGTGCGCCGCCGCCAGCCGGCCGACCTCCTCCTGGTCGACCATCACGCAGGGGAAGCCGCCGTCGCGCAGATGTCCGGAGGTGTTCACGACCGGCACACCAAACGCCTTCGCGATCTCCACCTCGCGCTTCGTCCGCAGCGGCGCGATAATCCCGTCGCCGGACCACCCGACCAGGCTGGTAATGGAGGCGGTGAAGTTCTCGAAGTTTCTGTCGAAGGTCCAGTTCCCCAGTTCGGCGACGTAATCGGTGATGCCCTGAAGGACCTGTCCTTCATGCTGCCGCAACACCGCGAAGAGCAAGGCGACTCTTTTGTTCTTTCCACTCGCCACTGACGACTCCCGTTCTCGACCAAACTCCCCCACCCAGCGCTTTGACGGAATGCGACCATCCGCCGCGCCGCGACGTCCATTATTTCACCTGGCGGTCGCTCGGAAAACCTATCCAAAAGGCAATGCACGATACGGCTCTATTTTGCACGAAAAAGCGCTTGCCTTCCAGAGGTGCCGGAGATCATACTTGCGGTATCGAACCATTATCTTTCGTGGTTTTTCGGGCCGCTCATCGGGTGGCCGGACATGTTTTGTCA
>CAZFQG010000080.1:0-25588 GCA_964520785.1 uncultured Planctomycetaceae bacterium
ATACAACGACAAAGAGTAATCGCCGGTATCCGGGAAATCTCATGGTTTGGCTCCAACGTTGATTCGATTCCGTGGTATGGTCATGACCTACGGCGACCCCGCCTTCTTCTCCGGCTCCTCCCGCCCGTGGATGTCGATGTCGACCCAGCCGATCGGCTTGCATTCAATCGGCTCGCCGCCGTCCTCGGGTTGCACTTGGATGGTGGGGGAGTCGGGGAGGACGATGTTGGTGATTTTGTAGTATCGGAGGTCGGTGGGCGTGGTCTCAACCGGCCTGGCCTCGGTATAGATCCCACCGCGTCGGACAAGAATAGGCCAAGCCACGAGCAATTCATCGCCAACGGAATACCAGTGGAAATCCTCTTCCTTCGGCCAAAGGCCGACCGCTCGTCCGCGAATCACGAGGGGCACGACAGCAAGTTCGACTTCCACGGCGGACGTTCCGTCGTCGAGTTGCCTCTTGATATTCCTGACGATGATCTTGTTGCCTCGGAAAATGTTGTACGCATAGTTGGGATACCTCTCCGACGGTAATTCACCTCGTCTTCTCGATTCTATGGGAATACGATCATACCATTTCTGCACGACCGCTCCATGGTACGGAAAGCTGTACGTGCCTTCCAGCGCGAAGCCGAGCTTCTTGTACACCGTTTGAGCGGGTTCGAGCCTGTGGAGTTCAGTGCCGCGAGCGACATGGAAGAGGTGACCCAAGAGCGGCAAGATATCCCCGCGTCTGACGTCCAGGTAGTTCGCCCCATAGCCATCGATGGCTGCAATTTGGTCAAAGTCGAGCGTGGCTCTCTTCTCTTCAAGCAGGTCACGCGCTTTCTTCAACCCAACCTCGCTACCGGGAGTCAACGAACCAAAAGGCCAGAGGTTTATGCTCCGCGCTTCACCGCCTTGCCAGAGATAATAGGTATGGCACAAATTGGGCCAGCCAAAAGCAACTGGCAATGAGCCGTCCGACGGGATGTCTACCGGCATTACCGTGTATTCCTTCGGCGGTGGATTCCATGACCTGATCCACGTTTGAGCGTGCGCGCCGGTGGAAAAAGCCAGCAATATCATCAACGGACAAAGAGCGCGAACGCCGTGCAATCCGTACTTGAGAACTCTCATGATTTCGTCTCTCCTCTTCAAACGGAGGGCCATCGATGCCGCGAAACGCGCTTTATTTCGCCCGCCCCCGTTCGCTCTCCGTTTCCCCGTGCCGGGCTCATGCGGCACGTCAACGCTTTCTCTCAGTCCGTGGTAACCCGTGCCAATCCGTGGCCCATTGCCCCCAAATTGGGGAATACTTGCCTCGGCCGTCGTCGCGTCTGCCGGGGCATGGACCAAGACGGCCCGGCCGTTCCCTTCGGTATCCGCAACAAGACCACTCATAGCCCGATCAGCTTTCCGCTCCGGTGGTTCTTCCCGCCAGATGGCCTCGTAATCGGCGGTACCCCCCTCGTCGTGGGGGACTTTCCCCTTGTGGGCCAGTATCCCTCCGGCCCGCGTAACGTCTGAGCGCGGGACTTGAACGTGGACGCCGCCGGTGGCGTTGCTCAGATGCCAGGTCGTGTCCACCATGGCCGCGTTGGCGACGAACACCCGGATTCCCTCCTCCTCCAGCCGGGCTTTGGCGAGATTTGCCTCGAAACTCGTCGGGTAGGACGCGACGGTCTTCCAGTCGATCGGTTCCATTTCTCCCCCAATGTTGAGAGCGGACGCGGATACGGTTATACTCGTGAGTATAACGGAAATCCGTCTTCGCGAAAGACCCCCAGGAGAGCTGCAAAGTCCGAAGAGAGGGGGTGAGGCACATTTTTCGGCCAGACTTTTCACGTTTGTGGCAGTCGATCGGCCGAAATATGAGCCAGACCCCAGGACTCTGCAGTTCTCCTACAAGACCCCCAACGAGGATGCCATGCGACGCGTACTTGCCACCGGAACCCTAGTCCTTCTCACCCTCTCTCTCGTCTCCGCCAACCTGGACGCGGCCGAGCTGTATATCGGCGCCGCCAAGACCAGCATCACGCCGGATCAACCGGTCGGGCTTTCCGGGCAGATACACGCCAGAGTTGCCCGCGAGGTCGAGACCCCTTGCACGGCATCGGTCTTGGTGATCGAAGCCAGGGAGGGGGACCGGAAGGTGGACGAACTGATTCTCGTCTCGGGCGATCTGGTCAGTTTCCGGCCGAACGTGCAGGAGCGTTTTCGCGAATACCTGAAGGAGCGCGGGACGGAATTCGACCCCGACAAGGTGGTTCTCGCCGCGACCCACACCCATACGGCCCCGGTGATGGTGGACGGCCGCTACGCGCTGCCTGACGATTGCATGAAGCCGTCGGACTACGTGGAGTTTCTGGTCGAGCGTCTGGCCGGCGCGATCGACGAGGCCTGGAAATCCCGCAAGAGGGGCGGGGTGAGCTGGGGACTGGGCCACGCCGTCGTCGCGCAAAACCGCCGGATGTCGTATTTCGACGGCTCGACGCGGATGTACGGCAAGACGAACCAGGCCGATTTCAGCCACGTCGAGGGATTCGAGGATCACGGCGTTCACGTCTTGTTCGCCCACGACCGGGAACAGCCGGCCGTTCCGATGGCGGTGGCCGTCGACGTTGCTTGCCCCGCTCAGGAGGTGGAATCGGGTTCGAAGGTGAACGCGGACTTCTGGCATTACGTCCGCGAGGCGCTCTTCGGGCGGTTCTCGCCGGAGACGGCCGTTCTGGGGCTGTGCGCCGCCGCGGGAGATCAGTCTCCTCACTTGATGTGGCGGAAGGCGGCCGAAGAGCGGATGCGCGAAGCACGCGGCCTGAACCGCTTGCAGGAAATCGCCCGGCGGATCGACCGCGCGGTGGAGGACGCATGGGCCGTGGCGAAGGAAGACGTCCGCTACGACGTCCCGCTGCGGCATTCGGTGCTGAACCTGAACCTCTCGATGCGGCAGGTCACGGAGGCGGAATATGAGGAGGCGAAGAAGGCGTTCGCGGAACTGACCGCGGAAGGGAGCAAGGGGTTGAACGTCTATTGGGCGGAGGGAATCGTCCGCCGCTACGAAGCCCAGAAGGAAGGGGCCGTGACGCGTCCGGCGGTGGTCCACGTCGTGCGGCTCGGCGATATCGCGATCTGTACGAATCCGTTCGAGTTGTTTACCGACTTCGGAGTCCGCATCCAGGCGAGGAGTCCGGCGATCCAGACGTTCGTCATCCAGCTTGCCGGCCGCGACGGCGGCGGGTATCTTCCCACCGAGCGGGCCGTGCAAGGGGGCGGATACGGCGCGGAGATCAAGAGCACCCCCGTCGGCCCCGCCGGCGGCCAGGAACTGGTCGAGGCGACGCTCGCCGAGTTGAACCGGCTTTGGGAAGCGAAACCGAAGTAGGGGGCAAGGCTGACCGGCTGCGCCGTTCGCCGCCGATATCCTCGATGACTTCTTGGCACGAGCGACACCGACACATTGATGAATTCGCTCACGCCACCGGCTTGATCAACAACACCTCCGCCCGATTCATCCACCGCTCCCGCAGACAAACGCGGTACCACCCCTCGCTATTCGGCGGGTTGACCCGCACCCCCGACCGGTCGCCGAATTCCTTCAGGTCGTACACGCCCCAGGTCTTGCCGAGGTCCGGCGAGAAGAGAAAGCCGGTGTCGCACGGATTGGCACCGCCGTATTCCGGAACGACGATGGTACGATCGTGGATGGTCATGGCGGCGATTTCGTATTGGGCGGGGAAAATCCGCGTGTGCTTGGATTTATCCGCGAGGTGGGCCGGGTCGCAGCGGAAGATACCCCGGTCGTAGGCCTCGTCGGGCGCCTTGGGGCCGTTGGCGTCGGCCACCCAGTAGACCTTGCCGTCGACGAAATTGATGCCGCCGGATTTGAAGCGGGAGTTGGCGTCCACGGAAACGAGCACCTTCCAGTCCCACGAATCGGCCGCCGCGTCGTACGTGCCGCGGAGCCAGTGGCATTCCAACCCCCAGCCCTGGCGGCGATCGAGGTCGCCGGTGCAGGCGTAGAAGGCCTTCTCCGCCGGGTTGTAGGCCACCGAATGGACGTGCCGGCAGATGAGCGGATTGTCGGGATCGCCGAGGAAGGCGGCGGGCTCGGCTCCTTTCTGCTGAAAGGCCGGATTTCGCCCGAACGCGTAGGCGAGCTTTACCGTCTCCCCCTGGTCGGTCGAGTAGTAGATGTTCGACGGCGTCGCGCCATATTTTACATTGCAATAGTTCCCCCAGATCAGCATTTCCCGACCGTCGACGTCGAACGTGTGACGCCCATCGATGGCATAGAAATACGAGCCCGGCGACTTGGGATCAACCGGAGTATGCGGCACGTAGTCGCCCCCATCGCGATCCTTGACGACGATCTCCCGGACCGTCTTGAGGTTGTCGGTACTCACGAATATCTTCGCCAGCGTGGCGAAGACGATATTCCCGCTTTGGAGGATGCAACTGAACATGATGTTCTCGGCATCGGCGAACGCGGCACTGTGCGGCCAAGTCTTGCCGTCGTCCTCCGAGAGCATGACATTTCCATCACGGAATCCGAACGCCCTATTGTCGCGCTGGGAATCGATGTACGGCCCGTCGGGCGGGGCGAGGCGGTACAGGAAGTGATCCGTTCTGGCGACGCCGTCGGGCGCGGCGAGTAGGGCGGAGCGGGAAAGCAGGATACTGCCGGCGGCGGTGGCGGTCGTGGCGAGAAATTGGCGGCGGGTGGTGAGTCTATTGTGTTTCATTGTTCTGGCATGCGATCGAGGCCGCGATCGTCGGTCGGGGTGGTGGGAAGGTCGATTTTGTGGAGGCGACACCGACGTTTCGCCGACACTCGTCCACTCGTCGGGTCGACGCTCACCGTCCATTGTAAAGCCGGCGGGTTTCCGGTGCAATGCGCAGAAGGGGAAATCAAGAACTTCGAGCCGTATTCCCCGGGGCGACGCTGTGCGGCTTTTGAGAAGCCTTAACCCGTTGCGGCCAAGTGTGTTGCGATCCTCGGTTCATTCTGGCTTCAAGAATAGCTCGCCTTCAAAGCAAGAAGACGCGGATAGCGAGAGCAACACCGTCGGCAAAATCGGTTGCCCCCACTTACCTCGTTTCCGGGATCTTCCACATGCCGCGCGTTGTGTGCCCTGAAACTCCGTTTCTGCGGTAATTCTGATTTTGCCATTCGCGTACGGACATGTCACTCTTCCGAGTTCGTGCCAAAAAATAAATATATAGATAATTACTTGGCGCATTTGGCCCTGAAAAGCAGGGAAACCGGTGGAAAGGGCGGAGGGGGTCGATTATAATGAAGTCAGCGACGGAGACGGTCGGCGCGTTGCTCTTTCCTGCCTCATGGGCCGACTTGTCCGCAACCCCACCTTTGTGTAGTCCGGCTTGGCTTTTCGTGCCCGGATTCCATAACGAGGAGAAGAATGCTGAAGACCTCCACGAAATTCACGATTAGCGGTATCGCCGTAATTATGTTAGTCGCGTTGCGTCTGACGATCGGCTGGCATTTCCTCTATGAAGGCGCCTGGAAGATCGCGAACTACGAAGAGTTTTCCACCCGACCGTTTCTGGTCATGGCCAAGGGGCCGGCAGCACCTTTCTATTACGCCATGGTTTACGATCTCAACGGCCGTGAGCGATTGAAGATCGAGAAGGATTCTCAGGGAGATCCGGTCATTCGAGGCGAGGCTTACACGGAGGCCTGGAAGCGCCTCGTTGATCGGGCGGCGAGGAAATACGGTTTCGATGAAGGTCAGAAGGACCGGGCCGCGGAACTATGCGACCGGTACGTGACCGCCGCGAAGGACTACCTCAACGAAAACTCCGAGGGAATCCAGCAGTATTTCGACAGTCTCGACCGTTTCGAGGAAGAGAGAATTGAAACCGCCCCCTTCCAGAAAAAGCGGCGCTGGGATCGGCAAAACGAACTCCGCGGTGAAGCCGCCGGTTGGTTGACCGAGCTCGAGGCGATGGAGAAGAGCTATCATCGGGCCTTCCGCGAAGAGATTTTGAACGAGGAACAAAAGGCGCAAGGGAATTTGCCGATCCCCTTTTCGTTGGAAGAGATCATGAATCTCGTGATGACCGCGTCGTTAACGGCGATCGGTCTTTGCCTAATGCTCGGTTTTTGCACGAGACTCGCCTGTTTGGGGGGTGCGGCGTTTCTGCTCAATGTCGTCCTTACTCAATGGCCCTGGCCGCTGACGTATCCCCCCGCTCCGGCGGTGGTGGGCCACGCATTGCTGGTGGACAAGAACTTTGTCGAGATGATGGCGATGCTCGCGTTGGCGGCAACTCCGGTCGGCCGGTGGGCGGGGCTCGACTTCTTCCTGTATCAGTGGTTCGGCAGACCGCTCATGCAGTGGCTCAGCGAGCCGGTCGAAGCACGCGAACGCCTCCGCGGGCCGCATACCCCTCCGCAGGTGCGGGTGCCGGATCAGCGAGCCTGAGACCGCGGTCGGCGAAGAACGAAACCATGTTTTATTGCGTATATAATGGCGCAACGAGATCAAACGACGCAGCCGGGTTGGCGGCGACATCCCGCCGGTATCGGTGCCGTCTCGGCTAACGGTTTTTTGATTAATTCGAGGATCGCACGATGGATTTCAACCCCCACGAACGAATGACACGGCGCCGAGATGTCGGTCCCCAAGGCGAGGGCCTTTCGCGGCGCGATTTCCTTATGGGAAGCGCGGCGGCGGTCGGCGTTTCGGCCGGTGGCTTGGGCGCATTCTACTTCGGCTACGGCCAGTCACTCGACCGCCCGTTACGGGTAGGTATTTTGGGGACCGGTGACGAGGGGAACGTTCTCATCGGCGCGATCAACCCGAACTATCTCGACGTGAAGGCGATCGCCGACGTTCGTCCCTACAGCATCCACCGCGCGTTTCACGGGGATCAATACAGCCCCGACGTCGCCGAAATCCGTACCGGATTGATGAAGAAGTACGGGTGGAGCACGGAAGATGAAGCGAGGCGTCATGTCGCGGTTTACAAGGACTACCGCGACTTATTGAAGGAGGCGAAGGACATCGAGGCCGTGATCATCGCGCTTCCACTGCACCTGCACGCTCCGGCGGCGATTGAGGCGATGCGGGCCGGATACCACGTTCTGACGGAGAAGCTCATGGGGCACAGCGTGCATGAGTGCAAGGAGATGTCCCGCGCGGCGAAGCAGACCGGTCTCCACCTGGCGACCGGTCACCAGCGGCATTACAACATTCTCTACGCCGAGGCGATGGACTCGATTCAGCGTGGAGTTCTCGGAGACATTCACTACATTCGTGCCCAGTGGCACCGGGGCAACCTGCCCGGCGCCGACAGTTGGCGGCAGCCGATGCCGAGGGAATTGAAGCCGACCGATCCGGATGCCGAGAAGTTGGCCAGGGAACTCAGGTCGTGGGAGGCGAGATTGGCGTCGTGCAGTGGTCCGGAAATCGAATCGTGGCGGGTCAAGGTGGCGCAGAAGCGCGCCCAATTGGCCGACGCCGTTTTGGGTGAAAAACAGAAGAGCGGAAAGACGCTCGCGGAGGAATACGGCTACGTGGGCGATCGAATCACGGATGCCGCGGGAAACCTCCTCTACGATCGTCCGGCGGCGGAGGAACTTATCCGCTGGCGGCTCTGGGACCGGACCGGCGGCGGACTGATGGTCGAACTGGGCAGCCATCAGCTCGACGCGGCTAGCATCTTTATTTCGGCGATGCATGACGGGAAGAAGCAATACCCGCTCAACGTCGGCGTCGCGGCGAACCGGCCTCTTTTCGGGGCGGATCGGGAGGTGGACGACCATATCGCCTGCCTCTATGAGTTTCCCGCCCCCGGCTACGACCCCGAGGATCCGATCAACTCTCGTAAGCGGATCACGGTGCAGTACTCGTCGATAAACGGCAACGGTTTCGGCGGTTATGGGGAACTGGTCTTCGGAACGAAAGGGACTTTGATGCTCTTGCGCGAGCAGGAGGCGACCCTTTGGCGCGGACAAGACGCGAATACGGTGAAACCCGGGGCTTCCGGCGGGCCAACGATGGATACCCAAGCCAGCGGCGTGACGCAAGAGGCGGAGTCCGGTCCGACTCGGGAAGTCAGCCGCGGCTACAGGGAGGAAATGGAGCACTGGGCTTGGTGCATCCGAAATCCTTCTCCCTACAACAAACCCCGCTGCCACCCCGAAGTGGCGCTGGTCGACGCGGTCATCGCGCTGACGACGAACATCGCCGCGAAAAAGGGGGAGTCGATCGAGTTCAAGAAGGAATGGTTCGACATCGATAGGGACGAAACGCCGGAAGGCGTGAAGCCGGATTTGAGCCGCTATGCATAGCGGCCGTCGGCCGGAGGAATCCGGAATTGGAAATGAAGAGCCCTCCACCGGGGTCTTGACGGTACGAATAAAGGCGAACGAACGATGCACTTGACGCCCGAACAATTGAAAATTGGGAAGGAGAACTTTAGCGCCGCGCTCGGAAGCGAGCATCTGCGGCGCGACTTCCTTCATGAAAGCAACTCCAAGAAGTTGGCCAGCGGCGCCGGCCTGGGCCCCTACTATTACGGTTACGACGCCAAACTCGATGAACCGCTCCGCGTGGCCGTTTTGGGGACCGGCGATGAAGGCGGCATCCTCATCGGCGCGATCAATACCGATTTCATCCGGGTGACGGCGATCGCCGATATCCGCCCGTTCAACATCCACCGCGCGTTCCACGGCGATCATTCCAACGACGACATCCTCAAGCTTCGTTGCGGACTCATGACCAAATACGGGTGGAGTACCGAAGACGAAGCCCGGCGACACGTGAACGTGTACGGGGATTATCGCGACCTGCTTAAGGAAGAGAAGAATATCGAAGGGGTCATCATCGCGCTTCCATTGCATCTGCACGCTCCGGCGGCGATCGTCGCGATGAGAGACGGTTACCACGTCTTGACGGAAAAGCTTATGGGCCACGGCGTCCACGAGTGCAAGGAAATGGCTCGGGTCGCCGAAGAGACGAAACTCCTTTTGGCGACGGGCCATCAGCGGCACTACAATATTCTATATGCCAACGCGGTGGCCGCGATCGCGGCCGGTTGCTTGGGTGATTTGCACTATATCCAGGCGCAGTGGCACCGGGGGAACCTCCCCGGCAACGACAGTTGGCGACAACCGATGCCGGAGAAAGTGAAGCCGGAAGACGAGCACGCGAAGGACCTCCTCAACAAGCTCAATAGCTGGAAGCGGAGGCTGGAAGAGGCGAAAAAAATCGATAAGGACGCCGAGGTCTGGGCAAAGCGGGTCGCCCAGATCGAGAAGCAGATCGAGGACGAGATCGTCGACGCCGCGAAGCACGGTTATGAAGCCCGCGAAATCAAGGATGCCGAAGGCAAAGTGGTGTACCGGGTTCCTCCGATGGAAGAACTCATCCGTTGGCGGCTCTGGGACCGGACCGGGGGCGGTTTGATGGCCGAACTCGGGAGTCACCAGCTCGACGCCGCCAGCATCTTCATCGCCGCGGCGCACGGGGGCGAAAAACAATATCCAATCAGTGTCGCCGCCGCCGCGAACCGTCCCCTTTTCCCGCCGGATCGGGACGTCGACGACCATATCTCGTGTCTCTACGAATTCCCCGCCCCGGGTTACGATCCGGAACATTGCGTCGACAAACTCAAACGCATCACGGTTGCGTATGCTTCCATTAACGGGAACGGTTTCGGCGGCTACGGCGAGACGGTTTGCGGGACGAAGGGGACCCTGATCCTCGAAAAGGAAAAGGAAGCGATGCTCTACCGCACATCCCACGTGGAGAGCAAGATCAAGCTTCAAAAAGAGAAGGACGGCGCGCTCGATCTGGTCCTGGACGACGACGGAGATGAACTCTCGCAGGCGATCGGCACCCAGGCGTTCCGTGGTGATATCAGCCGAGGCTATACCGAGGAGATGGAGCACTGGGCGTGGTGTGTCCGGAATCCCGACCCGAAGAACCTGCCCCACTGCCACCCGAAGGTCGCCCTGGGAGACGCGGTCATCGCGTTGACGACGAATATCGCGGCGGCGGAGGGTCGACGAATCCTCTTCAAGAAGGAATGGTTCGACATTCACAGCGACGAGACGCCGGAGGGAGTCGCGCCGGACGTATCTCGGTACGCGTAGATACGACGGCGAACGAGAGCGGCAGCTACGAAAGAAGGGATTTGTCCGCGCTTCGCCAAGGCGCAGCCATGCCCGGCGAGGTTTCCGCCCCTGCGACCGACATCTCCCTCTTCATCCCCGCGTGGAATGTAGCGGAATTCCTTCCCGGCCTGCTCGACACGATCGACGCGGCACGCGAACATTACCGCCACGGGCACGACCGCGTTGAAGTCATCGTCGAAGACAACGACTGGCCACCCGGTTTTCCGCCCGGAGGGTCGGCCTGAAACCGGTGTTCGTCCTCAATTCCACCCGGAAGTGGGGTGAGTACGGGGAATGGCACAGGATCACGGGCATCCTCGGCCTGGGACCGAAGTGGCTGTTCGACCGGGAGGCAATTCACAAATGGGTTACACGGTATTGGTACGAAAAACGCAACGGGAAGGAAGGCATAGAGAGTGGTCAGTTGGGTCTGCACCGCCGGACCAGCATAGCGGTAGCCGTCAAATTTACCAAAAACACTTCCATTCTTCCTTTGCGCTTCACCCTGCTTTTCAGTTCTCTCGGCTTGCGTCGACCGCGCGAACCGTCTATCATAAGGGATACGACATTGCGTTGCTCAGTGTCGGCGAGGTTCCGACCTGTTTGCCTTGCCCCGTCGCGACCCGGGTCTGCCGCCTTGGCGGCTTGGTGTTTGTCCACAGCGCCACGCGAGACATCCACGGCGCAACCCCGCGTCAGCTTTGTTGTTTGTTGAACTTCCCACCATTTCCAAGTCGTGCAACGTGGAGGATTGCGTTCCCATGTCCGAGAAGAAATCGACTCCGAATCGACGTACCTTTCTGAAAACGGCCGGGCTGGCCGCCGCGGCCGGTTCGCTGGCGATTCACCGCGGCGCCCACGCGGCCGGCGACGACATCCTCAAATTCGGCCTGATTGGTTGCGGGGGCCGCGGAAGCGGCGCGGCGAACGACGCGATGGAAGCCGGGGAGAATAACAAAATCGTCGCGATGGCCGATGTCTTCGAAGACAATGTAAAGGGGGCGAGAGACCGCCTGAAGCGGATCAAGCCGAACCAGGTCCTCGTCGACGACGACCATTGTTTCAGCGGGTTGGACGGATACAAGAAGGTCATCCAAAGCGATTGCGACGTCGTGCAGATCGCCTGCTCCTCGTCCTTCCACCCCTTGTATATGATGGAGGCGATCCAGGCCGGGAAGCACGTTTTCGTCGAAAAGCCGCACGGCACCGACGCCCCGGGGATCCGTCTGACGATCGAGGCGTGCGAAGAAGCGAAGAAAAAGAACCTGGCGGTCGTTTCCGGGCTGTGTTGGCGCTACGACAAGGGGGTCCAGGAGACGATGAAGCGGGTACTCGACGGCGCGATCGGCGAAGTCCGCGTCATTCAAGAGAACTACATGCGGAGCCCCTACCGGATCATCAAACGGGACCCTGCCTGGACCGAAATCGAGTGGCAGTTCCGCAACTGGTACCACATGGCCTGGCTCTCCGGCGACGATATTCTGCAATCGCTGGTGCATAGCCTCGACAAGGCGGCCTGGTGCTTTGGCAACGATCATCCAGAGACTTGTTACGGTCTCGGCGGCCGTGCCTCGTCGTTCGAGCCGGTCCACGGCGACCAGTTCGATCACAACGCCATGGTGTGGGAGTACGCCGACGGACGGCGGCTCTTCGGTTTCAATCGGGCCGAGACGAACGTCTACCACGAGACGAACGACCACCTGATCGGCACGAAGGGGACGTGCAATCTCCTCAAGTTCCGCATCGAGGGTGAGAACGGCTCGTGGAAATACGAAGGGGAACGACCCAGCATGTACGTCGAGGAACAAAGAGCCCTTTTCGATTCGATCCGTGCCGGCAAGCCGCTCAATAACGGCGATTACATGGCCAACAGCACCATGATCGGCCTGATGGGGCGTATGTGCTGCTACACCGGCCGGAAACTCACCTGGGAGCAGGCGATCAATTCCACCCAGAAATCCCTTCCCGACTACGTCGGTTGGGACATGGAGCCGCCGGTCAAACCGGGCGAAGACGGTTTGTATCCCTGCCCCGTTCCCGGCGTGACGCCGTTCGTTTAGCATCCGTTACCAATGATTACTCGCGGACGCGTTTCGCGCTCGTACGTTCGAATCGTGCCCACGTTCGAAGACAAGAAGATATCAATACAACCATTGGAGCCACTTTCCATGCAGAATCCCAAAGTTAGCCCGACCCGACGAGATTTCCTCAAAACCTCCGCCGTCCTCGGCGCCGCCGCGACCGGCCTTTCGGTCGCGCGGGGCGCGCACGCGGCGGCAAGCGGCGATATCAGGGTCGGCCTGATCGGCTGCGGCGGCCGCGGGACGGGCGCGGCGGTAAACGCGATGAACGCCGGTCCGGAAGTCAAGCTCGTCGCCATGGGGGATGCCTTCCAGGATCACGCCGAGACGAGTTTCCAGAACGTGAAGAAGGCGAAGCCGGATCAGGTCCTGGTCACTCCGGAAACGATCTTCAGCGGTTTCGACGCCTACCAGAAGGTCCTTGCCGCCGACATCGACGTCGTGATTCTGGCCGCCACGCCGCACTTTCGTCCCAAGCATCTCCGCGCGGCGATCGAAGCCGGCAAGCACGTCTTTTGCGAAAAGCCGGTCGCCGTCGACGCGCCGGGAATCCGCAGCGTCTATGAATCGACGAAAATGGCGGAAGACAAGAAGCTCAATATCGTCTCCGGGCTCTGCTGGCGCTACCACCCCGGCGTGCAGGAGACGATGAAGCGGCTTCTCGACGGCGCCATCGGCGACGTGTGCGCCATGCAAGAGACCTACCTCTGCGGAATGGTCGGCCGCCAGGTTGATCGGAAGCCGGGAATGAGCGAGATGGAATTCCAAATGCGAAACTGGTACTTCTTTACCTGGCTTTCCGGCGACCACAACGTCGAACAACACGTCCACAGCCTGGATAAGGGCTCCTGGATGATGCGAGACAAGCCGCCGTTGCGGATTTGGGGATGCGGTGGAAGGCAGATTCCCAAGCCGGGAAATATCTACGACCACTTCTGCGTCACGTACGAATACGAAAACGGCGTGAATATGCACGCCTATTGCCGCCAGCAGCCCAACTGCTATAACGACACGTCGGATCAGTTCATCGGCACCAAGGGTACCGTCAATGTTCTCAAACACCGCATCGAAGGTGAAAACGAGTGGCGATACAGGGGCCCGGACGGAAACATGTACGACTTGGAGCACCAGGCCCTTTTCGACGCGATCCGCGAGGGTGGTTATATCAACGACGGCGATTACACGGCCACGAGCACCATGCTAGCCATCGCCGGAAGGATGGCCTGCTACACGGGCCAGGCCCTCACCTGGGAGCAGGCTCTCAATTCGCAAGAGGTGCTTGCCCCCACATCTTATGCGATGGAGGCCGAGCCTCCGATCACGCCCAGGGCCGATGGCAGCTATGAAGTCGCCATGCCGGGGGTGACGCAGTTCGTGTAAGGAAGATGCGCCCCCGAAGTCGGGTGGCGGGGAATGCCCCGTAACGATGATATTCCGCGCCCGAAAGGGTTCGACACAGCTTGATACGATGGTTGTGCCGACCCGTCGGGGCGCTTTTGATGATCCGCAACCACACATCCTGTCCTATACGCTCTCACACCCCACGAGGCCCGCCATGTCGCACGCCACTTCTCGCCGCCGTTTCCTGAAGACGACCGCCGCCGCGTCGGCCGTGTTCACCGTCTCGAACGTTCTCGCGGAGAATGCCGATGGGAACAGCCCGAACGAAACGATCCGCGTCGGTCTGATCGGTTGCGGGGGTCGCGGCCGGCAGGTTACCCGGAAGCTCGCCGCGCTGCCCAACTGCACCGTGGTTGCCGTCTGCGATGTCCATGCCGGAAGGATGAACGAAGCGAAGACGGAATTCGGCGGGGACAAGGTCGCCGCGGACAAGGACTTCCGGAAAATCCTCGACATGCAGGAGGTCGACGCCGTCGTCGTGGCGCCGACGGCGAATTGGCACGTCCTTCCGACGATCGCTGCCTGCCAGGCCGGAAAGGACGTCTATGTGGAGAAACCGCTGGGCCGTTCCATCGGCGAAGGCCGTGCGGCCGTCGAGGCCGCGAAAAAGTACGACCGGGTCGTCCAGATCGGCACCCAGCAACGGAGTTGGGAGCATTACCGCAAGGCGGTCGAAGTCATCCAATCCGGTCTGCTCGGCGAGATATGCGAGGTGAAGGTCTGGGACTACGACCAGCACTACCCCGGCCTCGGCGCGCCGAAGGATACCGATCCGCCGGCGGAACTCGACTGGGACTTCTACTGCGGACCCGCCCCGCTGATCCCCTACAATCCGGCGTTCTTCGGCTACGGGCACTATTTTCACCCGCACTTCGGCGGTTCGTGGCACGTCGACTGGGGCGTCCACCATTACGACATCGTGAACTGGGCGATGGGGGTGACATCGCCGAAATCGGCCATGGCGATGGGTGGCCGTTTCGCCTTCCCTCGCGAGCAGGACAACCGTATCTGGCCCGACACGTTCAACGCCGTATTGGAGTACGGTCCGTGTCCGGCGGCCAAATTGGGTTTCCAAATGCAGTATACCTACCGGTGCGGCTGCCGCTCGGTTCACCGGTCGCACTGCAAGCAGTTTCTCGGTACGCACGGCACGCTCACGTTGGACCGGAGTGGCTTCGACGTCACCGCCGAACGGCATAACCAGGGAGGCAAGTGGGAGGCCGCCATCAAGGAAACCAGCGGTAAGGGCCCCTACCACAACCACCAAGAGGTCTTCCTGCAAAACGTCCGCGACCGCAAAAAGCCGTTCGCCGACGTCGAACAGGGTCACTATGCCACCAATCCCGGGCATCTCATGTCGATTGCCTATTGGACCGGCCGCAAGATCGAATGGGACGGCGAAAAAGAGCAAGTGATCGGCGACGCCGAAGCCAACGCTCTCGTCACGCGGAAGTACCGCGAACCTTGGAAGCTCGAGGTTTGACGAGGGGCGGCGCGGTTCTTACTCCGATTCGATGCGCCCGATTGTCTGTCCCGGCGTCACCAGGTCGTCTTCCTCGACGAGCCGTTCCGCGAGGATGCCCTGAACCGGCGCCGGCAACTCGAAGAGGACCGCGCCGGCCAGGATTTCCGCCACCGGCCGATCCTCTTCCACCGTCTGGCCCGGCCTGGCCATCCAAAGCGTCAGACGCATCATGCACTCGGGCATATCCAAATCGGGAACGCGGACGTCATGAAGCATTGCTCGCCTCTGCTTGCGGGTTTCGCAGGTTCTGAAGCATCTCGCCCGCCCGGTAGCTGCTTCTGACAAATGGACCGGCGGCAACCTGTTCGTAGCCAATACCATGGAGCAACTCGCCCAACTGGTCGAATTCCTCCGGGGGGACGTACCGTACCACCTCCATCTGGTCGGCCGACGGCCGTAAGTACTGGCCGACAGTGATCATGCGACATCCGGCATCGTGAAGCTCGGCCGCCATCCGGAGGACTTCCTCCATCGTCTCCCCCAACCCCAACATCAACCCCGTCTTTGTGGGGATGTCCGGTCCCCTCTGGCGGATTCGATGAAAGGTCTCCAGTGTCCACGAGTAGTCCAATCGGAGGCCCCGGACAGGACCATACAGCCTGGTGACGGTCTCCGTGTTGTAGTTGTAGACGTCCGGCCGCGCGTCGATCACCCGGTCCAAGGCGTCGGCATTTCCTGAAAAATCGGACGGTAGAACCTCGACAGTCGCCCCGGTTTCCTCCCGGATTGCCTGGATTGCCCTTGCGAACGTCTCCGCCCCCCCGTCCGGAAGATCATCCCGGGTGACGCACGTCACGACGACGTGCCGCAGGCCGAGTTTCTTCGCGGCCGCCGCGACCCTGGCCGGTTCGTCGGCATCCGGCGGCCCCGGCTTTCCCTTCGCGACGCCGCAAAACCGGCACGCTCGGGTGCAGACGTCGCCGAGAATCAAGAAGGTGGCCGTTCTCCGCGCGTAACACTCCATCCGGTTGGGGCACTTCGCGTGGGCGCAAACCGTATTGAGCGCGAATTCATCCACCAGCCGCTCGGTCAGATGCCCGGCGTTTCCTTTGGGGATATTCCGTTTGAGCCATTTCGGCAGAGTCCCGGAACGCATGAAAAGGGGGGTTCTCCATAATTGGGTGCGAATGTCACGAATTGTCAAGACTAACACGAATCGCGTAGAATGAGTAGATGGACTCCAGCGGTTCGCAAATCGACCTCGTGCTTCTGACCGGCTATCTCGGTTCCGGAAAGACGACCCTCCTGAATCGGCTCCTTGAAACGGAGTCGGTCGCCCGGCGGCGCACGGTCCTTCTGGTGAACGAATTCGGCCCGATTTCGGTAGACGGTACCCGGGTTCGGGCCGACTCGGAAACGGTATTCGAGCTTAACCGCGGCAGCCTTTTCTGCGTCTGCATCAAGACCGATTTTCTCTCTACGTTGGATTCCATCCGGCGGATCGAACCGGAACTCGTCTTGGTTGAAGTGACGGGAGTGGCGGAAACGACCGACATCTTCAACCTCCTCGCCGAAGCCGGTCAAGGTGCGTTTCGCCTGCGCGCGAACGTGTGCGTGGTCGATGCCCTGAATGTCACGAAGGTCCTCCCCTACCTCCGCGCCGCGACGACGCAAATCGCCTCGGCCGACCTGCTTCTGGTGAACAAGAGCGAGCTGCTCGACGAGAACGGCCTGAGGCGATTGCACGACCTTCTGGTTTCGATCAACCCCTCGGCCCCGCAACGGAACGTCTCGTACGCCCACGTTCCGGACGACTTCATCGACACCCTGAAACGGCTCCCGCGCCGCGACGGAGAGCTTTTCGTCTACCACCCGCCGCCGAACATCATCGCGGTTTCCTTTGCCGCAAAGCGCGCGAGTCGGTGCGAACTCGTCCGGACGATCGACTCGCTGGGCGAGCATCTCCCGCGGTTCAAGGGCCATCTCGATTTCGGAGAGGGAACCGTTTTCTTCGAGAGCGTTTTCGGCACGATCTCGGAGGAGCCCTTTCACGGGGGCAAGAAGGCCGGGGGATGTACCGCGATCGGCTGGAACATCAAAAAAGACGCCTTGGAGGCGGCATTCGAGGGAGTGTTCGCGTAGTCGCTACTTGCTCATGAATCCGTAGTTGGGATTATGGATGTCGAAGTCGGCGTCCGTGAATCCGTTGTTCGCTTTGAAGTCGAGGTAGGTATACTCTTCGATCAATTGCGGCTTGCCCCCTTCCTCCGTCGGCCAATCGTAGGCCGCATAGCGGATGGGAATGTTCAGTTCCTTGTCAATGAATATCCGAGCAATATGGAAAATGAAGTTCTTCCTCGGAACTGGATGCATCACTTGAACGCACGTGCACGGCCGCCCGTTGATCTTCGCGTTCTCAAAATACTTCACCTCGCATTCGTCATACTGCATATCTTGTTCCCCCACCTCGATCAGGCGGCGGACCAGATTGCGGATGCCGATCTCCGTCAACGGGTAGTTTTGCCCACGCATCGCGATGAACCCGTCGGGCCGTATGGCGACCGTCCCGAACAGCGCCTTTTGCATCCCCACGCCATGCGCGAGCATCTTCCCGTCGTTTTGACCCTCCATATAGATAACCTCTTGTCCTTCGAGGTGCGGTGGTCCGAGGAAGTGGAGATATACGCTGAAGGGTTTTTCCCGAATCTTCACGAGAATATACTCGTATTCGCCGGGTTGACTACCATTGCGTTCCCGTTTCACGAGCGTTGCGCAATAGTCCTCGACCTTCTCCAACTCCACCAGGCCCTGTTTCGCCCAACGGACGGCCGGTGCAAGCGGATGTTCTCCGGGAGCTGGGTCTTCCGGAAGCAGGCTCAGGTCGAGGAGCCGGCGGTCTTCGGAGTCCGGCGCGACCGTCAGTCCTTCCACGGAGACCGGCGTCGCCGGCGTGCCGGTCGCGTCTTTCTCCGTCCCGGGGCCGTGGGTGGTTCCGCTAGCCGCCTCTTCCCCTGGAACCGGTGTTCCGATGAAGCAGCAACACGCGAACGCGATCCAAAAAAAGCCCGAGAAACCCTTCGGCATCATCATGAAGCTCCTGGCTGACTGTCGGAACACATGTCGAACGCAACCTCTACGAAGGCGGCGTTCGACCGAGATCGCTTGAGCCCGCCCCCTCCCGGCGCGCGTGGGAGAGGAATTGGGCCGATCATTCATTTCTCATCTAAACGGCTGTGGCATCCTGACGGTTCAGTATGCTCTAACTCCGAAAAAGCGAAATACGCGAAAACAAGGCGACGAAACTGCTTAGGCATTATCGCGTTTTGCCAAGGTTCGAATTACAATGTTCCGCGACCGGCGTCGTTTCGCGCCAGTCCGAGCATCACGCAATTCCATCGCGCCGAACCCAGTCGTCAGAGTTTAACACGTTCCTCAGTTGGAAGGAAGGACAACCCCTCGTGAGCCAAGCCGAAATCAATGTCGCGCAAGTCGTTTCCACTCCTTTTGAAGAAAATAGTTTTATCGTATACCGCGCTGGCGCATCCTCCTGCGTCGTTATCGACCCGGGCCTGGAACCCGAAGAAATAATCGCGTTTCTAGAAAAAAACAAATTAACTCCCAATGCCATTCTCCTCACCCATGGGCACGGCGACCACATCGGTGGAATTCCGGCGATGAAGGAACGATTTCCGGAATGCCGGGTTCTTATTGGAGAGGCGGACGCCGAAAAACTGACCGACCCGGTGCAGAATCTTTCGGAAGGATTTGGAATTGGCCTGACGGTCCCTCGAGCGGATCAGACCTTGTCGGACGGCGAAACCCTGGAGGTAGCGGGGTTGGTCTTCGAGGTTCATTCGGTTCCGGGTCACTCGGCGGGGCACGTCGTCTATCTCGTGAAGGAGCTGGCGCCTCCGATCGTCTTCGTCGGGGATGTCATCTTCCGCGGGGGAATCGGACGAACCGACTTTCCGGATTCGAATCATGCTGCGCTCCTCAGCGGGATTCGTTCCAAGCTCTATGTTCTTCCGGACGACACCGTCTTGGTACCGGGACATGGTCCGACAACGACGGTTGGACAAGAAAAGCAGACCAACCCCTTTGTTCGCGAAAACTGACCATCCGGCCCTGGCGGAGCCCTGCAACGAGGATATTCCTGGATTCCTGGAGGAGGCATGGATTCGGCATATCCTGCCCCCTGCAAGAATGGTATCCGTATAAGGTTTGAAGGAATACCATTGTAATAGCCCCAAAACGGAGGGGGGGTAATACGCATGCTTTTCCTTTCGGCGCCTCCTTGCACGGTGAAGCGGTGTAACCAAGGGCGCGATCTCTTCCTTTTGTCGGAGTAAATCGACATGCTTCCCCCAGTCCCACGAGAAACGGAAGTGACCTCGGTCGCGGAACGGCAGATGCGCACATGGTCGCAGGAGAGCGAAGTCTTCGAGCGGCTCCTGTCATCGAGAACCGCGGAACAGGCGGCGAAGGAATTCGGACCGTTTCTGGCGTTTTCGCGAGAGGCGGGAACTTCGGGTGGCTTAATCGCCGATCTTGTTGGCAAGAAGCTCGGGTGGGAGGTGATGGGAAAGGCCCTCTTGGACGAGATCGCCAAGCATTTCCAACTGCCGCGGCGCGCCCTGGATTGGGTGGACGAGCGGCCCAAGAGCTGGCTTCACGATTTCTTTGGGGGGTTGCTTGACCGGAGCATGATTCCCCGCGAACGTTACATCAGTCACCTGCGGCGCGTCATCCTGAGGGCCGCTTACGGAGCAAAGGTCGTCTTCATCGGACGCGGAGCGCAGTTCTTTCTACCCCGACACCGCGGACTCGCCGTCCGCGTGATCGCCCCCGAATCCTATCGCGTTCGAAGCATCGCGAAGGAGCGAGGAATCGGCGAAAAGGAAGCCAGAGCGAGGATGTATCAGACCGATTCCGACCGCGCGGAATTCGTGCGCCACTACTTCCGATTCGACATCGACGACCCCCACATATACGATCTGGTCATCAATGTAGAGCACCTCAGCCATGACCGGATCGCGGAGGAGATCGCTCGGTTTTGCGGGACCTGGGAGGCTTCGCGAAGCGGCAAACCGTAGCTTGAATCGGGAGACTCCAATGCCGATCACGACGGCCCGCTTCAGACTGGGCGATCGTTCGGCCTTCGGGAGACGGCGCTGGACGTTGGCCGGTACGAGCGGTATATTGAAGGCGTCGGCGGAATGCACTGATTCGCCCGGACAATATATCCGCCCGGGTAGCAGTAGACCGGTCGCCGGTGCGATGCGCTCCTTATACCGGTGTCGGAGGATGCTCCCGATACGGGGCCCGGTTCGCCGGGTTTTGGTCCCCAATCCTTCAGCCCCAAACATGTCATGAAATGCTCCTGTTGTGGCGCGGAAGTCTCACCCGCTCGAGGGAAGTGCGAGTATTGCGGCGCGGCGACGGGAATCCCGAGAGGACCGGAACCGTCATCGCGCGACGCGGTTTTCGAGCGGGTCTTCGCCTCGCGCGAATACGCCCTGCGGGACTCCTCCCAACGTCGCGCGGCGCTGCCGACGATGCCGGTATTGGCGCAGGTCTTCCCGGTCGTGTTTTTCGTCCTGTTCATCGGAGTGGCCGGGTTTATCGCCATCAGCGCTTTGGGCGTTTCCGGCGCCGTCGGAGCCGTCGGCTTCGGGATGCATCCGGCGGGAGGCATTTTCGGTCTTTTCGGCTTCCTCTTCGCCTTGGTTCCCATCGGCTTCGTCGTCTTGGGGGTCGTCTTGATGAAGAAGCACTTGGACAAGATCGGCGGTTTCCACCAAGCGGACGTCGAAGGCGAGGCCGCGATTATCGTAGGGAAACGAACCGCCGTCTCCGGTGGAGGTGGAGATAGTTCAGTTTCGACGAGCTACTTCCTCACGGCCGAGTTTCCCGACGGTTGGCGCCGTGAATTCGCGACACTCGTCCCCGAGCTTTACGCGAAAGTGGCCGAAGGAGACGCCGGCGTCCTTTTCACCCGAGATTCGTTCGCGCTCGACTTCGACCGCGTCCTTTCGGTGTAGATGTCCCGTCGCGCCGCCGCGAAGCGGTAGACGGCCGCGCGAGCGGCCCCGCGTATGGCGGACGCCGGTGGAAGAACGGATGGTCCGCTCATTGCTCCGCCAACGTCGTCCTCCCTGTCGCCACGTCGAACTCGTAAATCGCCGGGATGAGCATCGCGGCGATCATGAAACCGTAGGCGGAACCGGTGACGAGAAAGACGGGGAGGGTGTAGCCCAAGAGGAAGCTGGTGATGGCGTAGAACGTGGCGAAGGGGCACAGAAACGACGCCAGGCCGATGGCGGGCGAGGGGTTGCGGATTCCCAGGGCCAGGTAAAGCCCCGCGCCGCCGAGGACGGTGATCGCCAGGAAGGGGGCGAGCTGCGCCTCGAACGAGCCGCTGAACGCGACCATCATTCTCATGCAGGTGGCCACGCCGAGAAACAGGAAGAAGACGGTCCCCAGGCTGGTGGCGGTCGCGCCGAGCGAATTCGCATAGGTAATGCCGGCGTGGACCCCCAAGACGGCGCCGAAGGCGTTGAGAATGGTCAGACCGGTTACGAGATAGAAGGTATTCTCCAGGCTCAACATCCCCGCGAGCCAAAGATAGACGCACAACACGATCGGCAGCAGGAACATTTCTTTCGTGTTATAGACGACTCCGCCGAGCTTGCCGAAGACGATTTCCTTGGGTGTCAGATCGGTGACCAGCAGCAGGTCGAGCGCCTTCGCGTCCCGCTCGCTCGTCAGCGCGGTGACGGCCTGGGCGTTGAGCAGAATCAGGCTGAGAAAGAAGAACGGGGCCAAAACGGCCGAGGCCGAGGTTTTCGTGAGCGTTTCATGCCCCACCATCCACCAGAGACTTCCCGCCGCCAGGGCGAACAGGGCCAGATACACGACGCGGATGAGAAGTATCCGACGCCCGTAGGCCCAGGTCCGCGTCTCGCGCCACAGAATCGGATTGTCCCACACGGCACGCGTCGATCTCCGCGCGGTGGTCGCGGCCGCAGCCTCGAGCTGGACCTTCTTCGAGGAGTCTTCCAGGTTCCATTTCGTCTCCTCGTGTCCGGCCGATTCCTCCGCCACGCCGACGTGGACCTCGCGCGAGGGGTTCCAGACGCGGACCAGGGCGATGGCCGTGCCGTTGAGAATGGCCGAAACGGCCAGGGCCACGATCACGAAAAGGATCACCGGCGAACCGAAGACGCCCAGGCCGGGGTAGATTTCCGGGAAGGGCCGCGTCGCCTCGACGATCGCCTGCCAGGGGCTGAACATGGCCGCCCAGGCATCGCACGCCAGACCGCCGAAGCTGCTTCCCAGGGCGCCCGCCGCGACGATCTCCCAAACCGCCAGCCAAAGGACCAGAAGCAACACGGTCATCGCAAGCGATTGAAAGGTCTTCTCGCGCCACAGAGCCAGAGTCGAGCCGAGCGAACCGCATGCGAGAATCGTCGCGGCCGTCACGGCGGTGGACCTGCCGATCTGATCGAAGGAAACGCCCCCCAGCATGGCGGTGATCATGAAGACCGGTAGCCCGGCGACAAGCAGCATGAACACCCCCAGCAGGCTGGCGAAGAGCTTGCCCAGCACCAGTTCACTGTTGGAAAGGTGCGTCAGAAGGAGAAGAATCAAGGTTTTTCGGTCTTTTTCCTGGCCCACGGCCCCCGCCACCAAAGTGGCGGAAAAAAACATCGCCATCGCCAGTTGCAGCGGAGCCAGGATTTGGAACAGAATGGCGCCGAATCTGGCCATATCTCCCAAGTTACGAACGATTTGCGTCCCCGTCAGCATCGTCCAGGCGATACTGATTAGACCCAGTAGGATCAGGGCATAGGCCGCGCGGGCGGCATACGTTTGAATCCTTCGCGGGGCGATCGCCAATTCGCGGCTGAAGACGGGACCGATGATCAAGCCGGGCTCCTTGAATCGCGTTAAGAACTTAGTGAAGACTTATGACAATATGCGTCGCACCCTTGTCACGAAGCCGCGCGACAGTGGTGTGGTTGTCCTACGCTGGCTTCTGTTTGAACCGGGCCGAATGCCGATACTATACCATAACTTGCCCGGTACTTCGAGACGGCATACAATGAGCCGTTTCATCCCACCGGCTTTGCGAACCACTTATTCCCTTTGAAAGCGATTGCACTTATGCGTTGGACTCAGACCCTGATCCCCACCCAGAAGGAGACCCCCGAAGGAGCGGAAGTACCCAGTCATGTCTTGATGATTCGTGCCGGGTTGGTCGGCCAGTTGATGGCTGGAGCATATAGCTACCTCCCGTTGGGACTCAGATCGCTTCAGAAGGCGGCGAGTATCATCCGCGAAGAGATGAACGCGGCCGGCGCCGTCGAATTGCTCATGCCGGCGATCACCCCTTTGAGCCTGTGGGAGCGCACCGGCCGGGTGGAAGCGTTTGGCGACGTCTTGATCAAGTTCGCCGTCTCCAGGCAGAACCGGAAGGTCCACATGGCACTGGGTCCGACACACGAAGAGGTGATCACCGATTTGGTCGCGCGGCATGTTTCCAGCTACCGCCAGTTGCCGATCAATCTATACCAGATTCAAACGAAGTTCCGCAACGAGGAACGGCCCCGGTTCGGCGTGTTGCGAACGAGCGAATTCCTGATGAAGGACGCCTACAGTTTCTCCACCTCCCTCGAAGACCTCAACGCCATCTACGAGAAGATGTACGCAGCCTACTGTCGGGTTTTCGATCGCTGCGGTCTGGACTACCTGCCGGTGGAGGCGGAGAGTGGCCCGATCGGGGGGGACGCAAGCCACGAGTTCATGATCCCGGCCGACAACGGCGAGGACCAAGTGGCCTACTGCGCTCAGTGCGGCTATGCGGCAAACGTGGAGAAAGCCGAATCGGGTAGACGGACGCTCGCGCCGCCGGACGCTCCGATGGACCCCGTCAACAAGGTACCCACTCCCGACGCGGGCAGTATCACGGCGGTCTGCGCGATGCTCCACTGCAAGCCTCAGCGGATGATAAAGACGCTCATCTACTGGGCGGACGAGAAACCGATCTGCATCTTGCTCCGCGGCGACCACGAGGCGAACGAAGGAAAGATTCGCCGCGCCGTCGGAACCGAAAGACTCGAACTGGCCCCGCCGGACGTCATCGAAAAGGTGACCGGGGCTCCGGTCGGTTTCGCCGGTCCCGTCGGAATGGCCGAGACGATTCCCACGTACGCCGATTTCGACATCGCCGGAATTCGCAACGGCATCACCGGGGCGAACGAAGTCGACGCCCATTACATGGGGGTGAACCCGGGGCGGGATTTCCTAATCCCCGAGGAACGGTTCTTCGATCTGAGGAACGTCGTCGACCGCGATCCGTGCCCCAGGTGTCCCGGGACGCTGGAGATGCGCCCGGCGATCGAGGTGGGGCATGTCTTCAAGCTGGGGACGAAGTACTCAGCCGCCCTGGGAGCACAATTCCTCGACGCCAACGAAGAGCGTCACGATATTATCATGGGCTGCTATGGAATCGGCGTGAACCGCATCCTCGCCGGACTGATCGAAACGAACCACGACGCCGACGGCATTATCTGGCCCGTTTCCCTCGCCCCGTACGAGGTCATTCTCGTTCCCATGAAGGTGACCGACGACGAGACGATGGAAGAGACCCAACGGCTGGAGTCGCAATTGACCGCCGCCGGCGTGGATGTCCTCGTCGATGACCGGGACGCACGGCCCGGCTTCAAGTTCAAGGACGCGGACCTGATCGGCATTCCGCTCCGCGTGGTCATCGGCCCGAGAGGCCTCTCGGAAGGGAAGCTCGAAGTCAAATGGCGATGGGAGGCCGAAGCCCGGATGATCGAAAAGGAAACGGCCGTCGAGACCATCGCCAAGTGGATCCAGGCCGAACGCGCCGAACCGGTGCGGTTCAAGTCGCGCCGCACGGAATAAGGCCCGTGGCAAGCGATCCGTTCGCCTTTGCCTGGCCGCGGAACGCTTCGCCACGGCCGTCTTTCGCTCCCCTCGAGATCGCACGCAACGAGGCCACCCTGGTATCTCGTTTTTCACCAGGCCGGCGACTATGTGTGACTTTGGACACCGGCAGGAGTTGATTCGCTATCGGCTGAGATGCTTGGCGGGAAACACGCATTACTTCGAAGGGAAGGCGGCAACGTAGGACCCTGATTCGCACTTCCGCGGCTTCTCCACCTTGGGGTGAAACCCGGCTTCACGGAGACACAAAGGCATCCGGCGGGGAATCCTCCGGGCGGATGACTTGATGCCAATGTGTTTTCGCGAAATTATTCAGTCCTTCTGTTTACATCTATCGCAGGTCGCGGATCCTTCTTCGTTATCGTGGCGAATAACCACTTTACCGACCACAATGGAGTTTGGGGTAGAAGGACGCAACAGGACGCAACGCAGGACGCAACGGGCAGAGGACGCAACGGACACCCAAAATCTCCCTTCCTCCCGCTTGCCAGGACGCAACGGACACCCAAAATCTCCCTTGCTCCCGCTTGCAATCAAAAG
>CAZFQG010000081.1:0-25509 GCA_964520785.1 uncultured Planctomycetaceae bacterium
CGTTGTCGCCGACGTTATCCGCGATGGTGGCCGGGTTCCTTTTGTCGTCTTCCGGAATTCCCGCTTCAACCTTGCCGACCAGGTCGGCGCCGACGTCCGCCGCTTTGGTAAAGATGCCGCCGCCGACGCGAGCGAAGAGCGCTTGGGCGCTGGCACCCATCCCGAAACAGAGCATCGTCACCGTTACCTCGATCAGGTCGAGCCCGGCGATCCACCGCAGAACGAGGAACCACCCGGTGATATCGAGCAACCCGAGACCCACCACCGTCAGCCCCATGACGGCACCGCTTCGGAACGCGACTTGCAGACCCTGATTGAGCGACTTCTGGGCCCCGGCGGCGGTACGGTTGCTGGCAAGTGTTGCCGTCCGCATTCCGCAGAAGCCGGCCAGACCCGAGAAGAAACCGCCCGTCAAAAAAGCGAATGGGACCCAGACGCTTTGGACGTGAAAATAGAAGGACATAATCGAGAGCAAAATCACGATCACGACGAAGAAAGCCGCCACGACCTTGTACTGCTGCCAAAGGTAGGCATTGGCCCCCTCGCGGACGTAGGTCGCGATCTCCTTCATTTCGTCCGTGCCTTCGTCCGAATCCTTCATGGTCTTGAAGAATTGCCAGGCAAACACAAGGGCGGCGATGGAGCCCGCGAACGAGAGGGCCCAAACAACCTTGTAGAAGAAGGGATCGGCATCTCCGCTGGACGCCGCATCTCCGTCAGCCGCAAAGGTGCCGGCCGCAAGGACCAGCAGCATCACAGCGGACAGGAGCCCCGCCTTCAAGGGGGCTCTCATGGCTCTGGATAACGTTGGTGCAGTCATGTCTACCTTTGTCTTGTCCTTTCTGCAGAAAAATACGGGTGCAAACATGGTAAATTGCGAAGTATACACGGTCCGATTGTCGTGTCAACACCCGGCCGAGCGTTGGAAAGGCGATTCGTGAGCGAACCCCTGTTCCAGTGCGAACGGGGCCGAATCTGGCCACGAATTCGCGTTTTGTGCTTGGTTTTTGTTCGGCCGGTGATTAACCTTAATAGTATAGGACGTTGTCTGGCGGTAGCCCGGGGTGCGCCGTCAGGGTAGATAAAAACCCACGATTTTTGGTTTGACGTGGAGGCGAATTAGATGAAATCACGCTTTTTGCGAGGCGGTCTTGCGATTGCGGCCGTTTTTTCGGTCCTGGCGACCGGTCTGAGTGCGGCGGAGCGCGCAAGGCCCCCGAAATACGGCGAGTACAATCCAGCCCACGAGACAGTGGAATTGTTGGATGCCGTCCAAGAAGGCCGGGTCGGGGTCAAAATCATACCGAAAGACTCGACTCAAAGCACCGTCGTCATCGAGAACAAGACGGCGGAGCCGTTGAATGTCCAGTTCCCGGCAACATTCGCGGCCGTGCCGGTCGTGGCCCAGTTTGGGGGAGCCGGTGGGTTCGGCGGTGGAGGCATGGGAGTCGGCGGTGGCGGTGGTGGTTTTGGCGGCGGGCTAGGCGGGGGAGGTGGCCGCACCGGGGGTTTCGGTGGCGGTGCCCAGGCAATGGGCGGGGGCATGGGGGGGATGGGTGGAATGGGGATGTTCAACCTCCCGCCTGAAAAGATCGAAAACTTCAAGGTCCCCACCGTTTGCCTGGAGCACGGGAAGAAGGAACCCAACGCGAAGATTCCTTACGAGATCAAGCCGCTGAGTGCCGTAACGGACAAGCCGGCCGTCCACGAACTCTGCAAGGGTTTGGGCGAGGGCAACCTGAACCAGCGCGCCGCGCAGGCCGCCACTTGGTATCTGGAGAATGGACTGAGCTGGCAGGAACTCGCCGCGAAACAGATTCGGCGAGCCAACGGTGCATGCGAGCCGTTCTTCTCGATGCAGGAAATCCAGCAAGGCCAATTCATCGCCAGAGTGGCGCTTGAGCAGGCCGAGCAGAACGAACGGAGTTCCACTTCGACCACGTCAACCAGCGATTCCACCGGAAAATGACCTTTCCGGTCGTCTCATCGTGAATCACTTGGCCGCCGGATACCTTTTCGGAATCGCGAGCGGCCCTTTTTTTTGATCCAACCATCCTTTTGGAACGCACGGAATGTTCAGCCCGGATGGAGTGCAAGAGCCCGTTGAACTATTAGCGCGCGAATTCATCGACCGTCGGCGCCGAGGGGAGAATCCCAGCATCGAGGATTACGCGAGGGCGCACCCGAATTTGGCGGAATCGATCCGTACCGTCTTTCCGACCCTGGTGATGCTGGAACGGATTCCCGACGGACCGGAGGCTTTGCGCGGCGCCGGCGGCACTTCCGGCGCGGGCGCCGGATTGGGCGAACGCATTGAAGAGTACCGTATCATTCGGGAAATCGGGCGGGGTGGAATGGGGATCGTCTACGAAGCGGAGCAAGAATCACTGGGGCGCCGAGTCGCCCTCAAGGTCATGTCCGAGTCGTTCGTTTCGTCTCCGAGCGCGCTGGATCGTTTCCGGCGCGAGGCTCAGGCGGCGGCTCGGCTGCATCACACGAATATCGTCCCGGTCTTCGACATTGGGGAAGATCGGGGGCGGCACTTCTACGTAATGCAATACATCGACGGCCGCGGACTTGACCGCGTCCTCCAAGACGGCCTGGCGCCGACGGTTCGCGGCGGCGGCGATTCGGAAAGCCCCTCTCGCGAAATCGGTCGCTCGGTCTTCGCGGGACGATTCGATCCGACGGCTCCGATGATAACCGACGACGAGGGTCTCCGAGATCGCGACGATCCGGAAAAACCTTCCGAGATCGGCGTCGTTCCGGAACCGGACGACGATCAGATCGCCGAACCGTTCACGCGAATCGAGTACTTCCAGAGCGTCGCGGGGATCGGCGCGCAATGTGCCGCGGCGCTCGATTATGCCCACCGGCAGGGAACGCTCCATCGCGACATCAAGCCGGCGAATCTGCTTTTGGACGCGCACGGCACCGTGTGGATCACCGACTTCGGACTGGCGAAACTGGTGGAACGCGACGATCTGACGGCGTCCGGCGGCCTCGTCGGCACGTTGCGATACATGTCTCCCGAACAGTTCGAGGGACGAGCCGATTTTCGCAGCGACGTGTACAACCTCGGATTGACGCTCTACGAGTTGCTTACGCTGCGCCCGGCGTTTGATGAATCCAGCCATCACCGGCTTCTGAAGCAGGTGTCGGAAGGCGAACCTCCGCGCCCGCGTTCGATAAACCGTACGATTCCCCGTGATCTCGAGACGATCGTCCTCAAGGCGATCGCGCACGATCCGGACAACCGCTACCAGACCGCCGCCGAAATGGCGGAAGATTTGCAGCGGTTCCTCGACGACCGCCCCATCCTCGCGCGGAGAATCGGACTCGTTGAGAGAGGATGGCGATGGTGCCGCAGGAATCGCGCGTTGGCGGTGCTCAGCGCAGTCGCGGGTCTCCTCGTGCTGCTGATCATGATTCTCGGAGCCGTCGCCTACCGCAACCGGACTCGGGCCCTCGCAAGAACCAGGGCGGAACAGGTAAGGGCGGAGGCGAACTTGAACCTGGCGATCCGCGCTTTCGAGGACGTTTTCGCGGAATTGGGAGAGGGCGCGACGGCGGAATCCCTGCGGAACGACGAGGGGCTCTGGACGGATGCGACCGCGGTCGGGATTCTCTCCGAAAAGGACATCCGCATCCTCAACACGCTGCTGAAGTTTTACGACCGTTTTATCGATCGGAATGAGGAGGACCTCGCCCTGCGGGAGGATACCGCGAGGGCATACGCGCGGGTCGGCCGGATCGAGGCTCAACTCGGGCGGCATGATCGAGCCGAAAGGGCGTTCGAACGCGCGCTGGCGCTGTTCGACGAACTCGCCACGACGGCCGAAGACCCGAACGAATTCCTCGTCGAGTTGGCGGTCATTCTGAACTCCCGGGCGGAATTGCGGTTTCCCGACGCCTGTGACGTCTCCTGCGCGGACTGCCGCCGGGCACTGGAGTATTTGGCGCGAGTCCCCGAGGGGACATCCGTGGATCGTCGAGCACGACTCGAGGAAGCCAAGGCACACAAACGGCTGGCTTTTTTGGAGTTGGTAGGGCACCACCGGCGGATGGCTCCCTTGACGGAATCCGCCCGCGAGTTGATGGAAGCGCACCTCGCCGAGGCGTTTCGGATTCTCGGGAAGTTGCTTCGGGCCGATCCGAGGAACCCGGAGTACCGCCTCCAGTTGGCACAGGCGTATTTCTACGCGTGGGGCGTCGCTCGGATGGATGACCGCTTCGAGGGGGCCGCCGCCGCTCGAAGCCGATCCGTGGAGATTCTGCGCGGATTGGTGGATGAGGTCCCGGAAAACCCCGAATACCGGGTAATCCTCGCGGAGGTACTTCTGTTCAGCAGCATTGGAAAGCCGGGGGTCTCAAGCCCGGTTGATCCCGGGGACGTTCCTCTGCTGAAGGAAGCCGCTTCTCTTCTGGACAATCTTCGACGCCGGTACCCTCAGGTTCCACGGTACGCGGTGGTCTATGCGTTTTCTCAGTTCGCCTTGGGCAACTACTACTTGAGCGTACAAGACACGGACTCGGCCGAGGCCTGCTATGAAGCGGCGATGGCGATTGAAAACGCGTACCGCGAAGACGGCCCGCGGCTTTTCGGAACCGTTCGAAGGAATTGGGAAATGGGTCTTCAGTTAGCCCGTCTGCGCCTGATGCAAGACCGCGCAGAAGACGCGAAGTCGCTCCTGGAATCGATGTTGGGGGAAGTAGACAAGGAGGACGACTCGGAAAGGCCGCCAAGCGTCCTCTTAAGCATGATCTACGAGACGCTCGCGGACGCTCGGGAGCAAGCCGGAGACGAGGACCGAATCCGCGATTCCTTGGACGAATCGCGGGGGATTCGTGAGGCGGGAGCCGATTCGGCGCCGGAGGACGAAACGAATTGAGGGGGCAACGCGCAGCGGGCAGGTTGTTTGCCCGCCGCCATATTCAGGCTGACAACGGTCCTACTCGAATGCCGGCGGCACCGGCGGCATTTCGTGGGAGGAAGCGACCGCGTCGTCGCAGCCGGCCGACTCGTAGTCGAACGGCCGGAAGCCCAGTTCGATCGCCGGGGAATCGGGTTTCAGGCGAAAATCGCCCCCCTTCGCGTCGATGAAGCCGGGGTCCGCGACCACCGAGTGGATATCCTGGTTTCGCTTGCTCTTCCAGTCTTCGAAGGAAAGCCCGTCGAAGAAGACGATCTGTTTGCCGCAGCGCCAGTAGACGTTCCTATCCATTCGGAAGTTGTCGTCCTTCCAGTTGCTTCCCAAGAGCGGGCTGTCGTTATCCCAGAGGACGATATTGTTCTCGAAGAAGAACGAAATATGGTCCTCCGTCCGCGTCCGCTGTAATTGCTGCTCTTCGTTGAAGGCGAAGATGTTGTTGCGAATCCGGTTCTCTTTGCCGTAGTGCTGGTGGAAGCCGGCGCATTTCGTCCGGTAGACGAGGTTATTCTCCATGACGACCCCGGTGGAGCCTTCGTCGGTGTAGAGTCCCCATCCGCCGTAACTGAAACTCCGTACGTCGTGGATATGATTGTTGGATACGACGGTCCCGGGAGAAATCCCCAGGGTGTACACACCACCCATGTCGGAGAGGACGCCGTGTCCGAGGTCATGCATATGGTTGAATGTAATCCGGTTGTGGTGTGCCGAGCTGGGTCGGTACCCCCAAATCCATCCGACGGAGACGCTGGAATAGTAGAAATCGCGGATCGTATTGCGATCGACCGTGTTGTCGTGCGAATGGCCAATCCAGACGCCGATTCCGGCAGGATGCAATCGCCCGCCGTGGCCGATCAGGCAGTTGCGAACCGTGTTGTGCGACGCCGTCGAGGCGTCGTCCGGCGGGACCGTCGATGCCTCCCGCCAGGTTTGGGTCCCGGAGGTGCCGATCTTGATTCCCCCGGCGCCCAAGTCGACCACCCGGCAGTTTTCGACGGTGTTGTACTTGCATCCCCAACCAAGCGCGATTCCGTACGTGCCCAAGTGCCGCAGGGTACATCCATCGAGGGTGCAATGGGTCGCCCCGGTCGCGGACACCGCGCCATCCAGGCCCACTTCCGCCTGAGGAAACGCGTTACCGGTCTTCGGCAGAACCCAGTTTGAGTGGGCAAAACCCAGACCCTTTAGATGAATATGTGACACGAATTCGCCCTTCGAGGGGTCCCCTCTAAAGACGACCAGATTCGGCAGGCGCGGGGCCACGACGGTCGTGTTGGACGGGGTCTCCCCTTGTCGCGGGATGTACGTCAGCTTTCCGGACGGCCGATCCAAATACCACTCGCCCGGCTCGCTCAGGGCCTCCTTCACGTTGATTACGAGATAGCGACCGTGTTCCATGAATTTGCCCCAATAACTATTACTAGCGCTGTGCCCGTCGAACGTGACGACGTGATTCTCCGGATCGACCGCGGCGATACGCAGGCGGCACGCGCACCAGTGCTGAAACGCCAAAACCTCGACGTCATTCAGGTTCGACCATTCCCGTTTTATTTCCTTATCGGCGAAGACGAACCGGTTATCCCCCCCTTTGCACTGAGGCGTCGGGGGAGCCGTCGCCTTCGTGTGGTAGTATCCCTTCTTCGGCAGCCGCGGTCGGAATCGCCTCTGGTCGTTCACGAAGAGCTGGGAAAACGACCAATCCCCCGACTTCACCTCATCGAGTGCGGCGTGCCAGCGGCCTTTTTCATCAACCTTCCACTCGGAAATGACGGTCCCGCCGCTTATGACAGGTTTTTCGCCCGGGTAGGCCTCGTAAACCGTTGGCGAAACCTCGGTTCCGGAGTCCTCCGGGAGGAATACGATCGGTTCGGCCAGAACATGGAAACCGCCGCGGACCCGGACCGCGACGTGCCCCTGTAATTCGGGGCATTCCTTCCTCAACTGACGAACCGCTTCCCGAGCCCTCCGAATCGTCGCGAACGGTCCGTCCGATTTGTCCGAATTCGGGGCGTCCAATCCGCCCGACCACCCGTCGTTTCCGTCCGTGCCGACATAAAGGACCCGCTCGGGTGTTTCCGTCCCGAAAGCGGCCGGAGAACCGTTCACCAGAAGAAGCAAGACGGCGGCGAGAAAGACAAGCGAAGTGGGGTTCAGTCCGTTGCGCATCAGAGCACCTCGTCGTTGGAGATAATCGGGGAAATGAAAGGCGTGAACCAATCATTTTAAGGGCAAGAATCTCCACTCACAAGCAGCCCGTCCGCCCAGAAAGAGACCGAGTGTTTCGTCAAACACGAACGGTCGGATTGACGGTTCTTGTCGCATCCGGACAATCGCCGTGCTTCGGCGTCTCGCGAAAACACGGCTGAAGTGTTGACCAGGCACCAGCGTCGGGCATGCGGCCGTATCCAGCGGCCGCAAGAAACTCCACCGCGCCAATACCGTGGAGGGTACTGCGCAAGAGCCGCCGTTTCAACGTTCGTCGGCGTCCGTCGGGGTGATGCGTTCCCGGGGCAATGGCTGCTCACCGGGTTCCGCGGGAATTCTCGGCAACAGGGGGGCCACCGATCTCGTGGCATCTTCCTGCGGCAGGTTCGGGTCGCGTAACTCGCGGGGCAGGCCCTGCAAGACGCTTGGCAAAGGCGTCGTGGCGAGCGATTGAAAGAGTTCTTCGAGTCGCTCGTAGTTTTGCCGCATCGTAGAGAGAAAATTACCACTCTTGGGGGGGAATTCACATGGGTCGAAAACGGTGCTCTTGACTCCCATGGACTGGAGCCGGCCGGCTACCTCCGGCTTCGGATCGGAAGGCCAAAGCATCCACTTCGCCGGGTGACCTTTGAGTACGGTCCTCAGTTCGCTCCATTGATCTTCCTCCGGCGCCCGATCCGTCGGCCAGTCTAGGCTTTTCAGGTTGAGACCCCCCCGGTTGGCGAGATAATTGTATTTGGGCACCGCCGCCAAAAGCGGTTCGTTCGCGTATTCCGAAGTGATCCGGGTTAACATTGCGTCCAGTCTTTCCAGGTCCGGAAGCAACTCGTTGAAGTTCTTCTGGTAATCCAACGCCAACGTAGGGTTTGCCCTGGCGAGCGTTTCCAAGATGGTTTCCGCCTGGTGAACCGCGAGCCGAGGATTGAGCCACGTCAACCGGTCGAAGGGGGCCGCGTTCTCCTCGTCGGCGGACTTCGACGCGGTCGCCAAAGTCGCGTCCGTACGGAGCAGATAGTCCGCGAAGATATGCGTGGTGTCCACGACGCGCTCCGATGAAACGTCCGCTTCACGCAGCCAACCGACCAACTCCGGCCCGTTCGTAAAAACCCTATCCGCCAGCCGGATATCCCGCATTTCCGCGTCCGTCGGCCGCCAAGTCAGGTGAGATTGCCCCTCGGGAACGGGGAATCTCGCATCGGACTCGCCGTTCGTAATGCGGTCCGCGAAATACTTCAGAGGGTAGTTGGTCGTGACGAGATTGAGTGGTTCGACGGACCGCCGTGGACGAGGGTCCTCCGAACGGTTGCAGCCACCCGCGGCCGCCAACACCACAAGCGCATAAAAACCCCAGCGACCATATCGCGGAAGGGGGAATCGAGAAATACTGGTAGTCATACGGTCGTCCACGATCTTCGATTTCGGTTTCCGGACATCAAAATATACACTGACATTCCACGCTTCGTCCGGCTATAATCGGAGTATGGCCTTCGGGCCAACCTGGAACCTAGAAAAAACCGTGCGGTTTCAAAAAAAATGGTCGCGGAGGTCTCGCGGGACTCTTAGTTTACGCTTTTTCCCCGGAGTTGACAACTTCGACGCTTCGGATACCGCCCGCACGTCTCGTGCCAATCGAAGGAAGGCAATTAAAATTGACAAGAGATTCGGAGCCAACACGCTTATGCGGGTTTTGACGCTTATTGGATACCGGGCCGTCGGTAAGACGGCCGTCGCGCAAGTCTTGGCGCCGAGGCTCGGTTGGGACTGGGTCGATGCCGATGTCGAAATCGAGCGCCACGCCGGAAAGACGATTGCCGAAATATTCGCGCAAGACGGCGAACCGGCTTTTCGCGAATTAGAGGCGGCGGTGACGAGAGAATTGTGCGGGCGAGATCAACTGGTGTTCGCCAGTGGGGGCGGATGCCCCCTGCGAGAGGAAAACCGCCATGCCTTGAAGGCCGCCGGCAAGGTCGTTTGGCTTCAGGCCCAACCGACGACGATTTGGGAACGGATGTGTGCAGACACGACGACGCAGGAAAGGCGCCCCGATCTGACGGAACGGGGTGGGATCGATGAAATCATCGAAGTCCTCTCGAAGCGCGAGCCCATCTATCGCGAGTTGGCCGATTTTGCGATTGGCACTGAAGGCAAATCGATCGATCAGGTGGCGGAGGATATCGTGAAATGGATTGGAACCTTTCCCCGCAACGAGGAGCTTCAGTTGTGATTCCTAACTACATGCGCCCACTCTTCATTGTATTCGTCATCCTCGCCACCGTCCCTCCTATCGTTGGCGAGGAGACGTTCTTCCAATCGGCCGTTCCAGTCTGGCCCGAGGGACGCGATGCGGAGATGAATTGCTTTGCCGGGTTCAGGGCCGAGTTCGAATCTGCGGGGACGGAGAGAGAACCGGTCACGTTGCGCGTGGCGGCCGCGACGATCTATCGTGCGTGGGTCAACGGCCAGTTCGTCGGACACGGGCCGGCCAGGGCGGGGCACGAGTACTACCGCGTGGACGTTTGGGATATTACGAAGCACTTGAAGCCGGGAAAGAACCTCGTCGCCATCGAGGTGGCTGGATATAACGCCAACAGTTACTATCTTCTGGATCAGCCGTCGTTCGTGCAGGCGGAGGTGCGCCGGGGGGATGTGGTCCTGGCCGCGACCGGTTTTCCGGAAGCCCCGTTCGACGCGGCCGTATTGGACTATCGCGTCCAGAAGGTCCGCCGGTTCAGTTTCCAGCGGCCGTTCATCGAGGTCTACCGTATGACGCCCGACTCGCAGACCTGGCGGAGCGACCCGGCGGCCGCGTTCGAGAAGGTTGCACTGGTCCAAACGGACGGGAAGCGGCTTCTCGCGCGGGGGGTGGGTGTGCCGGAGTTCGCGCAGGTGGCGCCGATCCGGTCCGTGGCGAGCGGGAAACTTGTTCCTCAAGCCGTGGCGACCTATTGGAAGGACCGCTCCATGACCAACGTCGGGGACAAGCTCAAAGGGTTTCCTGAGGAGGAACTCGCCGCGAAGCCCTCGCAAGAGGCACAGGAATTCGTGTCGGAGCCTGAGACGACGGAGGAGACCGCGTACGATCCCCAGACGCCGTTCGCCCTCTCCACCAGGGAATACCGCATTCTCGATCTCGGCACCAATCTTACAGGGTTCCTCGGCGCGACGGTAACGTGCTCCGAAAAGACGAAGCTCTGGTTCCTCTTCGACGAACTCCTCACCGACGGGGACGTGAAGTTCAACCGGCTGGGGTGTGCCTGCGTCGTCAGCTTCGAGTTGGAGCCGGGCACGTACCACTTGGAATCGATCGAACCCTATACGCTCCGCTACTGGAAAATCGCCTGCGTCGAGGGAAAGTGCGAAATCCACGACGCCTATCTCCGCGAATACACGCATCCGGGCATGCCCGCGACGTTCGCCTCGAGCAATCCGCGGCTCGACAAACTCTTCCGCGCGGGGGTGGAGACGTTCCGCCAGAACACGCTCGATGTCTTCATGGACTGCCCCTCGCGCGAACGGGCCGGCTGGCTGTGCGACAGCTTCTTCACCGCCCGGGTGGAACGCGACCTCACCGGGACGTCCCGGGTGGAGCGCGCCTTCTATGAGAACTTCCTGCTTCCGGAGAAGTTTGAATGCCTGCCGGAGGGGATGTTGCCCATGTGCTACCCGGCCGACCACTACGACGGGGTGTTCATTCCGAACTGGGCGATGTGGTTCGTCGTACAGTTGGAGGAATACGCCGCGCGGAGCGGAGACCGCGAGATGGTCGAGGCTCTCGAGCCCAAGGTGATGAAACTGCTGGAGTATTTCAAGCCCTTCGAGAACGAGGACGGCCTGCTGGAAAAGCTCGAAAGCTGGGTCTTCGTAGAGTGGTCGCCGGCGAACCAGTTCGTCCAGGACGTGAACTACCCCAGCAACATGCTCTACGCGGGCGTCCTTTCGGCCGCGGGGCGGCTCTACGACCGTCCGGAGCTTCTGGAGAAGGCCGAGAAGCTCCGCGAGACGATCCGCAAACAGTCGTTTGACGGAACGTTCTTCGTCGACAACGCCGTTCGCAAGGACGGAAAGCTCGAGGTGACCACAAACCGCTCCGAGGTCTGCCAGTACTTCGCGTTCTTTTTCGACGTCGCCTCCTTCGAGACGCACCCCGAACTGTGGCAGAAGCTCCGAGAAGCCTTCGGCCCCGACCGCAAGGAGACGAAGGCGTTCTCTGAAGTACATCTGGCGAATTCGTTCATCGGGAACATGCTCCGGATGGAACTGCTCAGCCAAAGGGGGCAAAGCCAGCAGATTCTGGACGAGTCGATCGGCTATCTGGAATATATGGCCGACCGGACCGGCACCCTCTGGGAAAACGTCCATGCCGACGCAAGCTGCAACCACGGTTTCGCTTCGCACATCTGCCACACGCTGTTCCGCGACGTCCTGGGAGTTCGAGAAGTCGACATCCGGAACAAGACCGTACGCATCCGGTTCGGCAAGCTGGACCTGGAATCGTGCCGGGGAGAGATTCCGACGCCGGAGGGACCCATCTCCCTGAGTTGGCGCCGCGACGGAGAGAAGATCGAATACGATCTTCAAATGCCGGAAGGCTACAAGGCGGAGATCCGCAACGATAGCGGGCTGGGGCTGGTGGACCACGGCGGCGTCCGCGCGGCGCGAAAGAAGACGGCGGCGAAGCCGCGGCGGATCATCATGAACAACGACGGCAACGACACCCGGCCGGACGATGCGCGGACGCGGGAGAACTTTCTGAAGCCGCGTATGGCGGCCCTGGCCGGAACGCAAGTCGACGCGGTTTTCTACTGCGACGGCGTCTGGGGTTTGTTCTCCCACCACAGCGAGGTGAGCGAGGTTCGCAAGCACCGCGATCGCTACGGTGTCGATTGGGCCTGGGAGTTGGCCAAGGACGGGCCTGACTCGCTGGCGACGGTCGTCGACTTCGGCCACGAAAACGGAATGGAGGTCTTCTGGTCGATGCGTATGAACGACACCCACGACTCCGGGGACCCGGCTTTGTTCCGCCAGTGGAAGCAGGACCATCCGCAGTGTCTTATGGGAAAGAAGGGGGACCGGTTCAAGGCGGGAGGCAATCGCTGGTCCGCGGTAAACTACGAATGTCCCGAAGTCCGCGAGCAGGTCTACCGGTTCTTCGAAGACGTCGCGAGCCGCTACGACGTCGACGGGCTGGAACTCGATTTCTTCCGCCACCCCGTTTTCTTCAAGCCCCAGATGCACGGTGAACCCGTAACGGGGCGGCAGTGCGAGTTAATGACCGGCCTTCTGAGGAGAATCCGCGCGATGGCGGACCGCCGCGCCGCCGAGCGGGGCCGGCCGATCCTGATCGCCGTACGAGTTCCGGACTCGCTCGGGTTTTCCAAGGCCATCGGACTGGATATCGAGCGATGGATGGCGGAGGACTTGATCGACATCGCGACGATGAGCGGCTATTTCCGCCTATGTCCGTGGGAGGAGAGCGTCGCGCTGGGCCGGAAATACGGCGTGCGGATATTCGCCGGCTTGAGCGAATCCCGTCTGAAGGACGCGGATGCCGTCAGGAAACGCAGAACGGACGAATGCTATCGCGGCCGTGCGATGAACGCTTGGGCGGCCGGGGTCGATGGGATATACCTGTTCAACTACTTCAACCCGGAAGCCGGCGTGTTCCGCGAATTGGGCGATCCGGTCGCGCTGGAAACGATGAACAAGGTCTACACGACGGGCGCGCGAACGGTGGGAGCGGCCAATTCCTGGCTCGTCGGGAGCGCGAAGTACCGCAACCGGCCGATTCCTCTCCCGGAGAAGCCGCTTGCGCTGGATCCGAAAAAAGCGGTGACGGTGGAACTGCGCGTCGGGGAGGATATGGCGAAGCGGATCGCGGGGGGGAAGACGCCGAAAGTCCGGTTGGTGCTCATCCTCTCGCCGGCGAAGGATGCGCCTCTGGCCTCCGTGGCCGCGCGGATCAATGCAAATGACTTGAAAGACGCGGTTTCTTCCGAGGGGGAGATCGTATTCCCCGTCGATCCGCCGCTCGTGCGGCGGGGCGCGAATCACTTCGAAGTCATCGGGCCGAAGGGGGCGAAGCTCCGCGATCTGCTGTTGTACGTCGCCTATTAACGGCGGATCGACGACTTCATTCGCCGTTTATCGTGATTACCTTCACGTCCTTGAACATGAACGGGTTGTCGCTGAGTCTCAAGGCCTTGCCGCTGGCGGTGGTCACGTTCTTCAGAATAACCTCCCCGATTCTGACGTAAGGAAACTTCTCCACGTAGGAATCATCGATCATGCGCGGTGCGAAATTCGCGAAAATGGCCGGGCCCCGGTAGTCCGCCGGATGGTTGGAATCGTCGATATGCAGCGTGTCGATCGTGATCCGTTCCGGCAGATAGCAGGTATAACCGAAATCGTGTTGTCCGGAATAGGATCCGCCGACCAGGCTGGCGCTCGTCGGTCGGCCACCCGCCGGCACGAAAACGCAGTCGCGGATGACGAACTCACCCCGCCACGTACTCCCGTAGTCGGGCCGCAGATTAATGAAGGAGCGCCCATGGACGGTCGATTTTTCTATGGTGAAGGTGCCGCCGCCGATCGCGTTTATGCCTTGATGCCCCAGGGTCGATTCGCGGATAGTGGCGTTGGCGACGCCCATGTGCGCATCGAACCGGGAAAACGTGCAGTTGTCGAGAACGAGATTCTTGCAGTAGTTGGAGCCCATGATTCCCCAGTACCTGCCGTCCTGGATGTCATTCGTCTGGCTGCAATTCACGAAGGACACGTTCAAGGCCCGGTTGAGAGAGATGTCGTAGCTCCCCATGGAGACCGGAACTCCCGCCGAACCAATCGTCCGGTACGTTTTGCGCCCGGTCAGTACAATGTTCCGGACCGTCACGAAAGCACAATCACCGATGTTGATGAACCCCCCGTAGGGCGCGCCCTGATCCCCTTCGCCGGTAACGCGGTGTTCCAGCCCATCCACGACGACGTTCGACCGCCTGATCGCGATGCCTCTGCTATAATACGCGTATTTCGATTCTGCGGCGTTGGCGATCGTGGTGAAACGACCTCCGGTGATGGTCAGCGTCGTCCGGTCCAAGGGGCGGGCGGTGATCTCCGTGATCTGGTCGAAATCCCAGATGACCGGAGCGCTCATGTCCACGTTGCCTTGTTCATCGACGATGAAAGTATCCGTTTGCGCAGACCCGTTGTTACGATTCGCGCCGTAGCGGATGTAGTGTTTCACGTGGGAATTGGTGACCGTGACCAGGCAGGTTTCGGGCAGCGAGACGTCGATTTTGTCCTGATGCCTCTTCAGGGAGGATATCCCATCGAGTTTGAACGATTGCAGGTCCGAACTGACCACGAAGACGTTGGCTCTACGGTTTTCAACGTCGGTATCGTCAATGATGAACTCGGCCGTGCCGAAATCGGTGTCGGTCTGAATGACCGCCGTGCGGTCCTTGCCGCCGAGGTAGTAGGTGGCCCCCTCGTCGGCTTTCACGGGAAGCCCCTGTTCATTGGCGAACGCGTGGGCCTCGGCGATGGCATCAAGATCATCCTTCTCGCCGTCACCGACGGCCCCGAAATCACTATAGCGGACCACGTCCCGCCGAGGTGGATCGGCCGACAAGGCCGGCACGCCGACGGCGATGGCGACGACCGCCAGTTTCATGCCGAAGCTCGCCGCGATCAGGCCGAAGCGGCTCGCGCAGAAGCCCGATTGAGACCGGAACCGCTCGTTCCCGTTCGTGCGACACATCGAATCCATGGATGTCTTCTCCAAATGAAGTTTGCCTACGGCGACCACCGTTTCGAGAATCTTCGGTCCGCAAGAAGACTCCACGTCGTCAAGACTTTCGAAAACACCAACGCGGACCCGCCGGAAACCGCGGCTTCCACCGCATCGTCCGACGATTCCTGCGATTCTAGCAGCCTTTTTCGGGCGGTCAAGGCGCACGCTGCGCCATGGATGGTACCCACCTCTTGCGCGGATGCGCCGGGTGCCCAGATGACTCATTCGAATCCCATCCCTCCATTTCCCGCGCGGTCTTAATCGTATTTGCCCGAGCAATCCCATGGAATCGGACACACGAAGGGCGATGACGTACCCGTCCGGCGTCAACCCGAGGGCGTCGTAGCGAACGTTCACCCGCGGCCGGGAAGAGGATGGCTCGTCCGCACTGCCATAGCTGCCGTCGCCATCGATGTTCCACTCGCAGAGGGCGATTCGATCGCTTGCATCCGGATCGGACGACTCGGACGCATCCAGCGAGAGGCCTTGACCGGCCCGCGGTCCACAACGCCCGCGGAAACGTCTACCGCGAATACCCGGAGCGTTCCGAAACAGTGGATACTAATACCCCGTTTGTGCAGTATGGCTACTCCGACGGGGGGGCGGGTGGAGTGGCGAAGCCCGTCCGCCTCCAGTGACTAATTCCACGGAGATTTCTGTTGACCCGCCTCCATGGAAAAGGCTATAACGTGCGCTAATCCGAGAAGGGGGACGTTTGCCGTCATGGAGTTTTCCCAGAATGCCCAAGTTGACCGTTCTTATCACGTGCAAGGACGAGCGACATAACATCCGCGAGTGTATCGAGTCGGTTCGGGACATCGCCGAGGAAATCCTCGTCGCCGATTCCGGCTCTACGGACGGAACGCTCGAACTGGTCCGCGCGATCGGCGGATGCCGGATCATCGAGCGGGAATACTTCAACCCGGCCGATTTCAAGAACTGGGCCATCCCGCAGGCGACACGCCCCTGGATTCTCATACTGGACGCCGACGAGCGGGTCACCCCGGAACTGGCGGAAGAAATCCGGTTTCTTCTCGACGGCACGCCCTCGTGCGACGGCTACTGCCTGCGGCGGCGGAATTACCTGCTTGGTTACAAGGTCCGGTACTCCGGGTGGGGAACGACGACGATCCTCCGGCTAATCCGGCGCGACGTCTGCCGGTATCGCGAAGGCTGGGTCCATGAGGAGATGTTCGTTCCCAGCGGCCGCGTCGGAACGCTTAGCGGAAAACTCGTGCATCATTCGTGTATCGACTTCGAGTCGTACCTGGCGCGGATGAACCGTTACACGACCTGGTGGGCGCGAGACGCCTTCGCCAAGGGGCGCCGCATCGGATATTTCGGTCTCCTTTTCCGCCCCATCGTACGATTCACCTACAACTTCACGGTTCGCGGCGGGTTCCTCGACGGGATCGGAGGGCTCTTCGTCTGCGGGTTGACCGGTTGTTACGTCTTTCTGAAATACGCGAAGCTTTGGGAGATGCACCATTCACGGACGAAGGAATCGCCCGTCATGGAGAGCTTTCCTTCCTCCCGACGATTCGCGAGGAATGCCGCGACGTGCGCGGTGGAAGAGCATCAGACCATTCCGTGACTGACTCACCCAGTTCAAACCGCGTCGCGGACGCCCCAAAAGAACCCGGAGAATTGATGCAAGATTCCACCGATGACGGTCGCGGACCCATCCCCGGCGCAAGCGCCGCTTTACGGGTGGCTTTCGTTTCCACGCAACAGGGATGGCACGGGGGAGAGCGTCAGGCGTTCATTTTGGCCGGCGGCCTCCGCGAAAGGGGCCAAGACTGCCGGTTTCTCGTGCGTCAAGGGAGCGCGTTCGCGGATCAGGCGTCGACGTCCGGCTTCGTTACGGAGACCTTCCCGGGCCGCGGTCGTGGCCCGGTCGGCATCTGGCGAATCCGTCGCGCACTGGAGCGGTGGCAGCCGGACGTGCTCCACATGAACGACGCACATGCGTTGACCTCCGGCGGTCTGGCTTCCCTGGGATTGCCGGGGATGATTCGCGTCGTCTCGCGCCGGGTGGATTTTCCCGTTCGGCTGGCTACGCGCTACTGCCGCTGGTGCGACCAGGTGTTGTGCGTGTGCCGCAGCGTAGCGCGGACCTGCGAGAGGGCGGGAATTCCACGTTCGAGACTGCGGCTGCTCTACGACGGCCTTGAAACGGCGTCCATCGAAAACGCCGATGGCGTCAAAGGCCGCGCGACCCTGAACTTGGAGGAGGACCATCGTCTGCTCGTCTCGGTCGCGACGCTCACCGACTGCAAGGGGCACCGCTATCTGTTGGACGCGATGAAGATCGTCGTCGACAAGGTACCCAAAGCCGTGCTAGCCCTGGTCGGTGACGGCGAACTCAATCGTTCCTTGCACAGCCAGGTGGAGGAACTGGGCCTTCAGTCGCACGTCCGTTTCCTGGGTTACCGCCAAGACGCCGCGGACTTGATTAAGGGAGCGGACGTGTTCGTCCTCGCCTCGCATACGGAGGGGCTGTGCAACTCGGTCATCGAGGCGATGCTTGCCCAGCGGCCCATCGTGACGACCACGGTTGGTGGGCTGCAGGACCTGATCGCCGCCGACGGCCCCGACGACGAACCGGTCGGTTGGATGACGAAACCCCGCGACGCGATTTCCCTGGCCCAGACGATTCTGCATGTTCTCGGCAGCCCCGACGCCTGGGAGGAGATGGGTCGCCGCGCCCGACGCCGCGCCCTCGCTCGATTCACCTCGGATCGGATGGTCGAGGAAACACTCGCCGTCTACCGGGCGCTGATTGAAGCGAAGCGGACGAAACGAAAAGCGGGATGAGACGGAGAGATTGGAGGACGAGAACCGCGGGACCGGAGGTTCCTCGGCCCGGCCGGGGAGTCGCCCGCGCGGGAACCGCGAAGTCGCGAGGAGAAAGCCATGTCCGATATCCAGGCGCGGTTACGGCGCGAGGATTTGCTGGAGATTTTCAATTCGGGGGTGGAGGCGGTGCAATCGGATCGCCTCGTCGAGCGGACGCTTCGACTTCAGGGCCCGTTCTTGGTTGTCGGCGACGCGGAGCCGATCAACTTGACGGATGTCAATCGAATCGTCGTCGTGGGGGCCGGGAAGGCGGGGGCGGGCATGGCGCGAGGAGTGGAGCGGGTATTCCGAAGCGAACCGGAATTCGCGTCGAGAATCGAAGGGTGGATCAATGTCCCGGCGGATTGCGTCGAGGAGTTGGGCCGTATCCACTTGCACGCGGCGCGGCCCGCCGGCGTGAACGAACCGACCGAGGCCGGTGTTCGAGGAGCGGCGGAGATTCTCCGGCTGGTCGGTTCGGTCGGCCCGAGGGATATCTGCCTGTGCCTCGTCTCCGGGGGCGGATCGGCCCTGATGCCTTACCCGGTCGAGGGAATCACGCTGGCGGATAAACAAAAGGTCACGCGGTTCCTCGCGGCGGCCGGGGCGAATATCGAGGAACTCAATACCGTCCGAAAACACCTCAGCCGCGTAAAAGGGGGCGGGCTCGCCGCGGCCTGCAAACAGGGAAGGCTCTACACGCTCATCATCTCGGACGTTCTGGGCGATCCGCTCGACGTCATCGCGTCCGGACCAACCGTTTCCGATACGACCACGGCCGAAGACGCGTTGGCCGTGCTCAACGAATACGAAGCGGCCCCCTGGGGAATTCCTCCGGTCGTCTTCGAAGTCCTCTCGCGAGAGTTTCCGTCCCGTCGCGGCGGCTTCGCGGTTCCAGTCTACAATCAAATCATCGGCAACAACGCCACCGCCGTAGACGCGGCGGGCGCGGCGGCGGAACGGCTGGGCTATTCGCACGCGATGATCAGCGCCGCCGAGTGCGAAGGCCCGGCGGAAGAGATCGGGCGCCACCTGGCGGAGATGGCCCTCTCCATGCGCGACGGCGGCGGCCCGGATTGCCTGATCTCCGGGGGTGAACCAACCGTGAAGCTGGCCGACGCGTCCGTTCGGGGCAAAGGAGGACGCAATCAGCAACTGGCCCTGGCCGCGCTCGAATCACTCCTGGACGACGGGGGACGAAATATCGCTCTTCTTTCCGGTGGAACCGACGGCGAGGACGGCCCGACCGATGCCGCAGGGGCATTCTTCGACGAGGAAATACTCAAAATCGCCCTGTCGCGGGGCCTCGCGCCGGCGGATTTCCTTGCCAGAAACGACGCCTACCACTTCTTCGAACCACTTGATGCATTACTCAAGACGGGCCCCACCCACACGAACGTCTGTGATCTGCGGATCGTCCTCGTCGGACGCTCAACGGGATAGCCCCCACACGGCGGTCCACCGACAAGGATCCGTTCCTTCAGGAGGTTACACGAGGGGACGGAATCGGGTATACTCGAGTTTTCGCCCGTTTTCAGAAGAAACCAAGAACAACGGCCAATTCCATGAATGATCATGCCTCCGTCGGCGATACCATCCGGGACGTCGCCCAACTGGAAGGATTGCTCAGCGAACCGACCGGGGAACTCGTCGCCATGATGGGGCGGTTGGAGGGAGATATCCTCTTTCTCGGCGTCGGCGGCAAGATGGGACCGACGATGGCGCGGATGGCGGTCCGCGCAACCGAGGCGGCCGGGGTGAAACGGAAGATATACGGCGTGGCACGGTTTTCGAACCCCGGGCTGCGCGATCGATTGGAGTCGGAAGGGGTCGAGACGATCTCGTGCGATGCGCTCGACGCCGACCAGGTCGCCGCGCTACCCAGGGTGCCGAATCTGATGTATATGTTGGGAGTCAAATTCGGGACCAGCGGAAACGAGGACCTCACGTGGGCCGCGAACTGCGCCGCTCCGGCCGTCGCCATGCACCACTTCCGCGACGCGCGGGTGGTCGCTTTCTCCACCGGCAACGTCTACGGACTCGTTCCGGCGGACTCCGGCGGCTCGAGAGAGACGGATGCGCTCCGGCCGGTTGGAGAATACGCCTACACCGCCGTGGGACGCGAGCACGTGTTCCAGTATTACTGCCGTTCCCAAAACACGCCCACCTGTTTGATCCGGCTGAACTACGCGGTCGAGATGCGCTACGGGGTACTGGTCGATCTGGCGACGAAGGTGTGGAACAAGCAGCCGATCAACGTCTCCATGGGTTACGCGAACTGCATTTGGCAGGCGGACGCCAACGCGATGGCGCTTCGGGCATTCGAGGCGGCGAGTTGTCCCGCGACGATTCTGAATTCGGCCGGTCCCGAGATGCTCAGGGTCCGCGACGTTTGCGAGACGTTCGGCCGGCTGATGGGGAAGCCGGTCCGGTTTGAGGGGACGGAGGCGCCGGACGCGCTTCTGAATGATGCAAGTGAAGGCCGGCGACGGCTGGGCGATATTCGCGTCCCGATTTCCCGGGTGATCGAATGGACGGCCGACTGGGTCATGCGCGGCGGAGAGAAGCTGGACAAGCCGACGCATTTCGAGTCGCGGGAGGGAAAGTTCTAAGCAAAGTGTAAGTGACCAGCGGCGAACGAGGATTGAGAAATGTTCCAGAAGGGTTCGGATGAAGGGTATGAGACGGTCTTCGACGGCGTCACGCGGAAGACGCTGGCCTTTGGGGCGCGGACGCTGATGACGGAGTTCCGTCTGCGGCGCGGCAGCGCACTGCCGCGGCATGCGCACGAACACGAGCAAACCGGAATCCTCGTGAAGGGCCGGCTGCGGTTGCACCTCGGCGACAAGACCCACGACGTGGAGCCGGGCGATTCCTGGTGCATCGCCGGCGGTATCGAGCACGGGGCGGACGCCATCGACGACGCCGTGGCCGTCGAGGTCTTCTCGCCGGTGCGGCTGGATTACCTTCCGCCGGAGTTCCAGTAAGGACCGTTGCCGGAGACTCTCCTCATGTCGCGTATCGGTCGTTGGAGTGCCCTGGCCCTTGCCGCCCTGGTCGCGCTGGGGGGATGGTTTGCCCTGCCGGTCGTCTTGGACGCCGCGCCGGCACAAAGCCCCGATGCGAGAACGGTCGCGTCCACCATCGTCCTGTTTCCGATTCCCTGGACGGCCGTGCGGCATTTCGATGTCCAACGGAGCTATCTGCTCTACGGATGTCTTATCAGCAATGGACTGGCATGGGGTTTTGTCCTGGCCTGGGTGGCGACCAAGATCGGAATTCTTCCTTCGTGGGAGGAGTACGATTACCTCGCGGACCTCGAGGACGACGAGTTCGAGGAGTACGACTCGGAACCGGAGTCGCTCTGGCGGACCTGGTTGCGGTGGGCGACGGTTCCGGCGCTGGTGCTCTTCTTCCCCCTTTGTGGACTTGTGATCGACCATGAAGGTTTTGGAGCGTACGATTACGTTCGAACGCGTTTCAAAGCGCCGACCGGACAATTCTCGAACTCCGACGCGGCGCGGCTTTCGAAAATGTGGTTCTTGCGCGAACTCGACCTCTCCGGTACGAAAGTCGATGACGATGCCTTGCGGCACGTTCGAAACCTCACTCGGCTGGAGCGAATCGATCTGAGCGGCACGTCCGTCAACGGCCGCCTCTTAGATCAATTGCAGGGACTCAACCGCCTGGAGGAACTGAATCTCCGCGATACGTCCGTCGGTAATATCGGCATGAAGCATATCGAGAGGATCACCTCCCTTCGGATGCTCGACATCGGGAGAACGAACGTCTCCGACCGGGGTGTCGGCAGTATCGCCGAGCTTCCCAATTTGTCGCGGCTTGCGCTCGACCAAACGCGGATCAGCGATGAGGCCCTCGGACTACTCAATGGAAAACGCGTGCTGCGGGATTTGAGTCTCCACGACACGGGTCTCGACCCGGGGCGCGTGGAAGCGTTCCGCCGCGAGAATCCCCATTGCACGGTCCGTTTTCCATAATCCCTGCTCCCCGGAATCCCTGCTCCCCGGAATCCCTGCTCACTGGTTCCCGTTGATCAACTCGGAACACGCGCGGTTGGCGATCCCGGTCGAATCGGGAATCGCGAGTCTCTCAGCCTCCTCGGCCGGTCGTCACGGTCTCCTTCGCCCAGAAGGGGTGCACCCGGTCCGAGCGGGTTCGCACGTCTTCGAGCATGACCTCGATGCTCGGCCCAACAAAGGGTTCGGCCGTGTTGATCCGTCGTCCGTTGACGACGATGCCGACCCGCTTCTCCAAATCGAGCATCTGCGGAGAAAGCCAAATAGTCAGGTCACTTGCTCCGGCTCGGACATTCAGACCGTTCGTCGCCGTGATCAGCCCGCGGACCGGCATTGGATGCGCTCCTCGCGGCGGGGGCCAGTCGCGCGGATCGACCAGTGACATCTCCGGGAGGCCGTTCACTTCCAGCCACCAGAAGAAGTTGTCCCACGGCCTCATGCTCACGCATTCGAAATCCTTGGGGAAGAAATCCCGTTTGCGGCGGCCCATCCAATCGAAGATCCGCTGAATCTCGTCGGAGAAGTGCTCGTGTCCGCGTCCCAAATACTCCGTGACGGTTACGTCGTAGCCGCGGATCATGTAACGATCCAGGTCTCGCGCGTTGGCGGTAAGTTTTCCGGGGTCCAACTCTCCCAGGACGACGTAAAACGGCAGATACGCGGCGTTCTTCCAGTAAAGGGAGCAGTAACGATCCGCCGTGCCCGATATCGGAATGACGCCGGCCCAGAGATCCGGGTGGGCGAGTCCAATGTCCCACGCGGCGTCGCCGCCGATCGAAAACCCGGCCAGAAAGACCCGATCCGGGTCGATACTGAAACGCCGGGAGGCGTCCCGCAGCGTGTTGAGCGCGGCGGCGTGTTCCCGGGCCGAATAGTGGTACTCGCGCTGATGTTGCTCCGTCCATCCGGGGGCGACGACGATATAGCCGTGCCGTCCCGCCTGTCCCGGGCGCCAGCCGCTCTTCGCCCAGGGTCCGGCCCACCAGGTGATTTCGTGCGCGGGGTCGGACCCGGCGGCATGCATCGCCAGAATCGTGGGATACTTGCGGTAAGGATCGTATTCCGGCGGGAGCTGTACAGCGTACGTGATCGGCGGCTCGCCGGGAAGCGCCTCGACCTCCAGTTCGAAGTATCCCGGTTTCGCCGGGTCCTGGGAAGCGGTGTTCATGGGGGGCTTCATCTTTTCCAGCAACCGGGCGACGGTCCGCGGCGACGCCGCTTCCTCGGAGGAAAGCGCGCGAAGGATTTCAACGCGTTTCTTCTCGTCCGACTCGTTCAAGTATTCTACGACGAGGCGGCGGACGGTCCCCGCGGATATGGCAACCGGCGCACTCACGCCGGCCGCGTCGGCGCCGAGCAGCCACCCCGAAAGGGCCAGTGATAGTCGCTCGCTCGGCAGCAGCGTCTCATCGTCGGCGAGGCGGCGAAAAGCGGCCATCCGTTCGAACGTGTTGACGTTCATCTCGGCGGCGATCTCTTCGACGACCGGAGAGAATTGGGATCGTTCTCCGTCGTCTTCCACTTCGCCCAGGATTTCGCGCATTCGCGCGACGGCCGCGTCCCGCTGGGCGACTTGCGATTCGTACTCGCGGATGAGTTCCCTCGCCTCCTGCAGGATTTCGCCGGAAACATCCTCGGAGGGGAATATCTTTAATTTGTCGTAGACCAACCGGTGCTGGCCCGCTTCCCGACGGAGCTTCAGCTCTCCCAACAATCGCCGCGCGGCAAGTTGCCGAATCTCCCGGATGACGGGTTTCAACTGCTCCTCGATATCCGGCGAACTCGAGAAATCCTTCACGATCTCCTCCAGCTCGGCCAAGGCGTCTTCGTACCGCTCCGCCTGCAGGTAGAATCGCACCAGACGCTTGCGGTCCTCCGGCTTGGCGGCGTCGACCTGCTTGCGGAGTATCTTGCTGAGCGTTTCACGCGGGAGGGCACTCGTCGCCATTCGCATGTCCCACACATGGCTTACCCCCACGACGCGAACGACCTTCGGAGTGATTTCGACGATCGCCTGAATGACGTCGAGCGGCCCCTGCGCGGTCCGCATCGTGATGATGCGGCGCCCGAACTCGTCGAACGGCTCGATCTTCAACGTCGGACCGACGGTGTTGACGCGGAGACCCTGCGTCTTCATACGCTGATGAATCCGAAATATCTCCGTAATGCTCCCCGCCCCTTCGCGGACCTCCTGTATCCGCCGCCGCGGGAAGAAAGTCCGCCGCAGATCGTCGTCGAGGAAGTAAATCGACTGAACCTTCTCCGACTCCGCGGAACCCAATTGCGGCTGCTCTACGATGCTCGACAGGGGACCTAGCTTGCCCGAAAGAACCCGGCCGTCCTTCAAGACGATTTCCGTGGCTTCCACGCACGCCCCCCGAAAGTGGATACCGATGACAAGGGGGAAAAGATAAACCAAAGCGGGAATGCTGGTTCGAATGCGCATGAACTTACTCGGATTGCATTTCGGTTGCGTATACGCCCCTATTTTAATTCGACTTCCCGAACTCGATCAACGGCGCGCCCCGCCTGAACCCGCGCGACCCCAGTGTAACCGCGAGGTTATTCCGATTGTCCGACTCCGACCAATTCCCTCGGTCGTCCAACCCCTTCGAGGGAGGCGGGGTTGGGGGATTCCACGGGTTTTGTCGGTGACTCTTCAGTTTGAAGCGTTCCTTCTTCATCTTGCCGCGATTCTTGCCGCCCAATCGGCCCACCACCCCTAGCGATCGGTCGAATGTGACTGCTCGGGCCGGTTCCGCGGATTCATTACGACCCGGATTCAATCGCCGCGGTTTCCTCGCTCAGCCCACAGAGCAATTGAGGCGTTGCGACAGCCCTTTCTTGACACGAATTCCTCTATTGTGTCAACTGGGTTAACAACACCGTTTCAGCAAGACGCCCCCCTCGCCAGACGCCATGAAACCCCACTTTTGCCACGCCGGTATTATCGTTCTTTGCGCTCTTTCCCTCCTCGGGAGGGCCGACGGCCTGCCGGAGCTTGACCTCCCCGCCGACGTCCAGGATTTCATTTTCGCCGTTCGGCCCTACGGGCCCGACGGGCATTATTACGCCAATTTCGGCTACTATTGCACCGACCCCGAGCGGAAAGCATACCCCATCGGAGGCCAGTTGCGGCGGTGGAACGCCAAGACCGGCGAGGTGACCGTCCTGGTCGACGATCCACAAGGAGGCGTGCGGGACCCGCATGTGCATTACGACGGCGAGAAGATTCTCTTTTCGTACCGCAAGGGGGGCGAGGAATACTATCACTTGTACGAAATCAACGTCGACGGCTCGGGCATGCGGCAACTTACCGACGGCCCCTTTGACGATATCGAGCCGACCTATCTGCCGTGCGGCGACATCGTCTTCTGCTCGTCGCGGTGCAACCGGTGGGTTCTATGCTGGGAGGTGCCGGTCGCGATTCTCTACCGGTGCGGACCCGACGGCCAGGACATCCATCCCATCAGCAGCAACGCCGTGACGGAAAACACCCCGGCCGTTCTTCCCGACGGGCGGTTGCTTTACACGCGGTGGGAATACGTCGAGCGAAGTCAGCTCTGTTACCACCACCTCTGGACGGTCAACCCCGACGGCACCGGCCAGATGACCTACTTCGGGAACATGCACCCGATCGGAATGCACTATAATCTTGCCGCCCAAGACGGCCGGAAGGTCCAGTACGACAACGTCCCAGGGGCGGTCG
>CAZFQG010000082.1:0-25496 GCA_964520785.1 uncultured Planctomycetaceae bacterium
CTACGAGACCCCGAGTCCCATACCCTTGCCGTCGCTGCTCTGGATCGTACGCCAGATTGCCGGTGCCCTCGCCGCACTCTTCGATGCCGGCTATATGCACGGAGACGTCAAACCCGACAATGTAATCGTATCGCGGGATTGGCACGCGACGCTGGTAGACTTGGAGTTTGCGCGAAAAGTACCCCCCGAATCGGACGACTTACCGGCCGCGCTGATGGGAACCTTACCGTACCTCGCCCCGGAACTCGTCCTCTCGAATGGGAACCCGGATATTCGCTGTGACATTTACGGTCTAGGAATCGTGCTGTACGAGGGGCTTGTGGGGACATGCCCTTTCCCGGCTGAAACGCCTCAAAGCCTGATCGAATCGCTCCGCCGACACGGCGTTCCAAACCTGCGGCGGGTAATGCCGCATTTGCCGCGGTCTTTGGCCGAGTTGGTCCGCTCCATGACGGCGAAAGAACCGCTCCGACGTCCTCAAACGCCTCACGACGTGGTCGCGACCCTGGTCGACGTGGAGATCGAAACGTTCTCCCGACGTCAGTGGGAATAATAGGGGACGGACCCGCCACGGGACTTATCCAATTTCAAACCCCTTGCGCTGCTGGCGAGCCAGTTTCGCGTTCGCCTCGGCGTCGGCGGGGAATTCTTCTTCGTGCGGATCCCACTTCAGGTCGCGGCCGGTCCACATGGAAATGTTGCAGAGGTGGCACACACTCGCGGTGCGGTGCTGAGAGACGACGTCCGAGAGAGGCTGCTTGCGGGTTTCGATGCAGTCGAAGAAATTGCCCATGTGGTTGAGGATGGCGTCGTGCTTGCCGGCACGAGGGGGGCGGTCGAAGTTGTCGAAGTCGTAGAGTTTCGCGAATCGCTCGCGGATCTCCGGATCGAACGCGGCTTGCGCCGGATCGGCAAACGTCTTTCCGGCGGAAGCGGCCAGGTCCTCGACCGGTTTGCCGGAAACCGTGCCGCGGTTGACGAAGAGCCGGCCGTCGTCTCCAGTGAACATGACGCCGGTGCGGCCGTGGTCGAGGACCTCCAACTCGACGCCGTTGGCATACCTCAGAACGCAGTGGTAGTTCTTCGCGACATTGTATCCGTTCTTCTCCGGGAAGTCGGGAAAGTCGGCCTCGGTGTGGATTTCGACCGGGCCGCTTAAGTCAGCACCGATTCCCCATTGGGCGATGTCCATGTGATGGCACCCCCAATCGGTCATCTGGCCGCCGGAGTATTCATACCACCAGCGGAACGTATAGTGCGAGCGTTCCTTGATATACGGCACGCTGGGCGTCTGCCCTTGCCACAGGTCCCAGTTGAACCACTCCGGCGGTTCTTCCATTTGAAAGGGCCCCCCTTGAACGTTCTTTCCGATGGTGACGGTCACGTTGCGGAGCGTGCCGATCGCGCCGTTTCGAACCATCTCGACGCCCAGGCGGAAGCGGCAGTCCGAACGCTGCCAGGAGCCGGTCTGCAGGATGCGGCCGGTTTCACGGACGACGGCGACGAGTTTCTTCCCTTCATCCACGGTGAGGGTGAGCGGCTTCTCGCAGTAGACGTCCTTGCCGGCGAGACAGGCGTCGATCGCCATTTTGACGTGCCAGTGGTCCGGCGTGCCGATGGTAACGGCGTCGATGTCCTTGCGATCGAGAATCTTCCGATAGTCTTCGTACAGGTCGGCCTTGCCGCCGAAATCGGCGACCGCCTTTTCGCCGATCTGGCGGTCAACGTCGGCGATGGCCACGACGTCGGCGTAAGGGAGGGCCAGTTTCGCGATGACCGACCCCTGGTACTTCATCCCGATCGCGCCGATCCGATAACGGTCGTTTTTCAACTTCGGCTGGGCTCTCTGTTGGGCATTGGCCGTGAGATGATAGGGCGTGATGGCCGCGGCGGTCGTGGCGGCGGCGAGGAATTGGCGTCGGGTAACGGACATGGGAAGGCTCCTTTATTTCTGACGGGCGGCAACGGGTATTCTACCGCGCGGCGGCAACGACTTTCAAATTCCGTCTTCAGTGGATCAAGGGAGAAGACGCATTTAACGAGATTGGATTGGTGAAATCCAATAGACGCTTACTTCATCTGCTCTTCTCTCTGTGTCCTCTTCGCTCTCTGTGGTAGTCCCCTTTTCTTCAGTTTCGGTGATTGGTTCAGGTCAGTTGTTCCAAGTATTTCCGCGACTTGTTAATCGCCGCGGTCACCTCCTCGGCGGTGGGGAGAATCGGAATGCCCCGCGGCACCGGGTGCATGAAGACCTCCGTCCACCGGTCGTAATTGATCTTTTTGAGGGCTCCCACGATGGGGCCGAAGTCGAGTTTCCCGAAGCCGGGCATCTGCTCCATCTCCTGGGCCTTGGGGAGTTTTTTCATGGCGCCTTGGCCGTGTTCCCAGGCATAAAAGTGGGCCAGCTTCGGCCCGAGGTCTTCGATCACGCGGGCGATGACCTTCGGGTCCTGCGGCAGGTGGTAGGGGGCCAGGGCGATCCCGAGGGCGGGCGACTTCGCTAGTTCTCCGAAATACTCGATCGACTCGACCGTGTTGATCAAGGCGTGGCCGTGGTTTTCAATGCCGATGACGAGCCCTAGCTCTTCGGCCCTGGCCGTATGGGGCTTCATCTGCTCGACGAATTGCGCGACGGCCGCCTTATATTCCGCCCCCTTCACGTTCTTCGGTCCGCCACTGGCGCAAATAAGCAGCCTGCCGCCGAAATCGTGGACGAACTCCATTTCCGTTTGCAGTCCGAAAGGACCCAGATTGTAGCACGTCGAGATGCCGAGTTTAACGCCGTATTTCTTAAGCATCGCGCGAAACGCGTCATGCCCCATCTCCTCGACCTGCTCGCGCTGATCGGCGTGGCCCATCGGCCAGATATCAAGCCACTCGGTTCCGGTCTTTGGGATTTCCGGCAGAATGACGTCGAGCTTCAGCCTGCCGTACAGGCTTGAGCCGGTGATGTAGTTGAAGCGGAAACGGTCTTCCGCGGCGGACAGGGGCGCGGCGAAGGCGCCGGCGGCGGTTCCCGCGAGAATTCGGCATGCGGTACGTCGGGTGATGGGGCGTCGGTTGATGTTCATCACGACCTCCTCGCCTCCTCCAGCATCCTCATCCAGACGCCCATGTAGTGGCCGTGGTCATGGAACGTGCGGCCGCTGACGAGGTTGCGGTCGACGACGCACGGTTCGTCGACGAATGTGCCGCCGCACACTTCCAGGTCGAATTTGCATTTCGGCACGGTCGCCATCCGGCGGCCCTTCACGCAGTCGGCGTAGGCCGGGATTTCCACCCCGTGGCAGACGCAGGCGATCGGCTTGTTTTCTTCGAAGAAATGCCGCGTGATCCGGACGAGGTCCTCGTCATAACGGATATACTCCGGCGCCCGGCCGCCGCTGAAGAAGATACCGAGGTATTCCTCCGGTTTGACGTCGCGGAAGGCGACGTCCGACTGCAAGGTGTAGCCTTCCCACTCCTTCGTAATCGTCCAGCCCGGCTTCACCTCGTGCATCACCATCTGATAGCGATGTACTTCCGGAGCGGCCACGACCGGGCGGATGCCCGCCTCCTGCAACCGGTAGTAGGGATATAGAGTATCGACCGTCTCCGACGCATCGCCAATGATGATGAGGGCTTGGTCCATTTTTTGAGGGTGTAGGGGTTAGGGATTGGGGATTAGGGTGAGGCAAAAGGCATAAGGCACTAGGCATAAGGCACTAGGCATAAGGGTTTTTGATGCGACGTCTTCGATATGTGGAGCGCATCCCGTTACGCGTCATCGCACGTCACACCGCTTCGTATTGTTCCCGTTCAACACTTATGCCTTATGCCTCTCTTCTTCCGCCTTCTCCCCTCCACTCGCCCGGCGTGACGCCGAATTCCCGCTTGAACGACTCCGACAGATACTGCGGATGCTTGAAGCCGGCGCGCCAGGCGATTTGGGCGAGGGGGAGGTCGGTTTCTTTTAGTAGTTGCTTCACTCGGTTGAACTGGATTCTTCGGATTTCGGCCTTGGGCGGGCGGCCCAAGAGGGTTTTCATTTGCCGTTCCAGGGAACTCCGGGAAATGGCGACGGCTTCCAGGACGTCTTCGACCGTAATCCCGCGGCAGGCGTTTTCGCGGATGAACCGCAAGGCCTCGGCCACGTCGGGGCTGTCGATCGCCACGATGTCGGACGATCGGCGACGGACGACTCCCATCGGGGGGACGAGAATCGGCTCTGCCGGCGGCGCCTCGCCTTCCATCAGTCGGGCCAGCAACGCGGCCGCTTCGTATCCAATCCGTGGGCCGTTAAACCGCACGCTCGACAGGGGCGGATTCGCCATGCTGCATAGCGAATCATCATTCTCCACGCCGACGACCGCGACTTCTTCCGGGACGGCCACTCGCCCGCGGTGGCAGGCGTCCAGCAGCCAGAACCCGAGTTGGTCGGTACAGGCCATGACTCCCACCGGTTTGGGGAGGGATCGGACCCAGTCGGCCAGGGCTTTCTGGTGGCCCTCCCAATCGGCCGGTCGCTCTTGGGCTTTTGGCGGTTCGAACACCGAACAATCATAACCGGCCGCGGCGACCGTGTCGACGAAGTTGCCGCACCGCTGGGCGAAATAATCTTCCGTGGCGATGCCGTAAATTCCGAAGTTGCGAAATCCGCATTCCATCAAATGCACGGCGACCAGCCGGCCCAACGCGGCGTTGTCGACGCCGACGAAGGGGGCGTCCTGACGCAAACGCGAGGCTCGCAGTTCGACAACCGGCGCAACTGACCCGTGGATCCGCTCGGCCATCGCCTGCGACGGTGTTCGCGAAAGGATGCCGTCGCCGGACCAGTTCTTCAGCCAAGCCGGAAACCGCGAATCGAGCGACCGCAGTTCCATATAGACCGACCAGGGACCATTCTCCGCGATATATCGCCGCACTCCGTGCAACAGATCGCGTCCGTAGGCGCGCGACGTCTCGATGAAAATGGCGACGTGCGGCAAGGTGTGGTCGGTCGGGGTTGGGTGCATGGAAAGGACCAATCCGTGGTCGGACGGCTTGTCGTTCGCAGTGTGCTCGTAAGAGCATTCTTCGTTCGTGGTGTGCCCGTGAGGGCATTCTCCACTGGCGCCCGAAGGAACGCCTACGGCGTCACTACAAACATGTGCGTTGCCGTCTCCGTCCCAGCAACGTCACAAACAACAGGCAAACCAGTGACACTGCGGCCGGCTCCGGCACCGCCGCGGCGGCCGTGGCGCCCCAATTGGCGCGGACGACGTCCAAGTCGGCACTGCCGACCATGCCGTCGCCGGACGGGTCGCCGCAGGGAAGACATCCGGCTTCCACCGTCTGCCCCCAATTGCCGCGGACGATATCCAGGTCGGCGCTGCCGACCATCCCGTCGCCGTTGAGGTCGCCCGGGACGCCCGCGGACGACTCTCCGATGACCGAGACCGCGTAGATACCGAACTGAGCGTCGCTTTCTCCTACGAGAATCGTTCCGATGTCCGGATCGTTGATCGTCCAGCCGGGATCGACGACATTCGCCGTATCGAAGCGGACGGCCGTCAGGGTCTTCGTGTCGTCGACGGCGACGATCTGTTGCCAGACGGTCCGGCCGTCGTCGCTGACGTCGGTTTCGAACTGATACAGGGTCAATCCGCCCGCGGCGGTGCTGCTGTAGCCGACCAGTTGCCGGCCGCGGTCGCTGGCGACATCCCAGTCGAACGTCTCCTCCGTGCTGTCGCTATAGACGAGCGTCACGGCGCCGGGGGCGGTCGAGCCGTCGTCCAGGGCGATGGCCGTGTGGGCGAAACCGAGTTGCGAGTACTGGCCGTCGGCGATATCGATGGTCGTCGACTGGCCGAAGTCCATTAGGACCGTGTTGTCGCCGTTGATTGCGCCGAACTGATAACGTTCCGAGGCGGTCGTTATGACGCCGTCACCCGGCAGGAGGTCGGCCAAGAACTTCTCGTTTTTCGTACCGCGGTAGCCGGTCCCGGCGGAGTCGCTCGTATCGGCGGCCAGCGTGTCGGCGTTGAACGAAGCGGAGATGTCCAGCATCGTCCAATCCTCCGGGTCGGTCGGTTCGACAAAGACGAGATCGGTGGGGGCGGTTCCGGCGTACAGTTCCGCCACCTGCTCGACCGAGAGGACCGCGTCAAACGCGGCGACGTCGTCGATCATCCCGTTCATAAAGCGGTTGGCCGCGCCGTAGGAACTGATCGCGACCGTCTTGTCGACCGGGACGACACCGCCCGGATTGTTGTCGTTGATCGTCACCGGCTGCATTTGACCGTCGAAATAGATGCGAACGCCGCTGCCGTCGTCGCTCCCGTCGTAGGTGGCGACGACGTGGACCCATTGGCCCTGCGGGAGTCCGTACGCGTCGACGGCGATTTTCTCCGTTCCCCCGGCGGACCCGGACATCTCAAAGCGGATGTTAGGCCCCCCCTGGCGCAACAGTCCCCACCCGTCATGCGGCGAGTTGGGGTTGATCCCGGTTAGGATTCCCATGGTTCCGCCACCGTTGTCGTAGATCCAGGCGGAGACGGAGAGCGGGGTTTCCTTGCTGACGTTCCAATCGCTGCAGTCGCCGATTTCGACGCAACCGGCGCCGCCGAAATCGAGTGAGTAGTCGTTGGCATCGGCCGTGTGGCCGGCGGTCCAGGCGGTTTCGGTGATATTGACGAAACTGCCGGTCTTCCCGCCGACGGAGTCGGAAAGGCTCGTACCGGATCCTTCGTTCATGTCCCAGTAGGAGAGGACGCCGGCGGCCTGGGCCGTTGAAGCAAGGAGGCCCACGGCGAGGAGAACCACCAGCGTCTTTCGCGTGCGGCGGAAAAAACACGCAAACAAACCGCCGAGCAGCAGCAACGCACCGGCGGCCGGTTCCGGAACGGCGCCGATTTGGGTTCCCACGGAGACCGCGTAAATGCCGATCTGGGCGTCACCGACGCCGGCCTGGCCCGTTCCCAACTCGGTGTCGGTATACGTCCAGCCGGGATCGACCAGATCGTCCGTGTCGAGTGTGATGGAAACCAAGGTCTTCGAATCGTCCGTCTCGATGATTTGGCTGGAGAGGATACGGTTGGTGGCGGTCAGATCCGAGGAAAATTGCTTCAGTTGCAGCTTGGAGACGGCCACTTCGGAGCCCCCTTCGTTGCGGTTGCCGTCGTTGTTGACCAGGTCCCAGGTCACCGTCTCGGACGACCCGTCGCCGTAGTTCAGGGTCGCCGTGCCGTTCGTGTCCGATCCGGTATTGAGCCCGACCGCCGAGAAGAGGACGGAGACGGCGTCGTAGCTTCCGTCGGCCACGTCGAGCGTGACCGAGTCGCCCAGGTCGAGCAGGACCGTGTTATCGCCGTCGTAGGGACCGAGTTGGAACGTAATGTCGCCGGCGAGCATTCCCCCGGCGGGCAGGATCGGCAGGCTGGTGTCCGGGTCGAGCGAATCGGCCAGGAATTTTTCGTTGTTATCGCTTCGGTAACCGATTCCGCTTGCGTCGTCCACGGTGGCCGCGATCGTTTTAGCGTCGAAGGCCGAGGAGATCGACTGCGTCGTCCAGGAATAGTAGCCTGGTCCGGTGAAGACGAGGTCGGTCGGCACGGTGCCGCCAAAGAGTTGGGCGACTTGGGCCGGCGTCAACACCGCGTCGTAGACGGAGACGTCGTCCAGGCAGCCGTTGAGGAACCGGTTTTTCGCACCGTAGGAACTCATGGTGAGGATGTTGTCGGTGGGCACCTCTCCGCCAGGGTTGGCCGCGGCGACAACCATCGGCGCCAGTTGGCCGTCGAGGTAAATGCGCATGCCGCCGGGGTGGTCGCTCCCGTCGTAGGTCGTCACGACGTGAATCCACTCATTGGCCGCGTTGAAATCGGCGTCGACGCACATCTGGTAGGAAAAGGCGTCGGTGTAGGGGGACATCTCGAAACGGATTTGCGTCTGGCCGTTGACCATTCGCCGAACGACTCCCCAGCCATCCCAAGGTGAATCCGGGTTCAAGCAGGTGAGCAGGCCCATCGTGCCGGCGGTGTTGTAGTCTTTCAGCCAAAGCGAGACGGAAAACGGAGTCTGCTTGCCGAAAGCCCAATCGCTCGGTTCACCCAGGTCGACCACGGCCGCACCGGCGAAGTCGATCGCGTAGTCGCCCGCCGCTCCGGTATGGCCGCTGACCCACGGTTCGTGCCCGTCCGGAACGCCCAGCAACCAGCCGTCTTTGTATCCGACTGGGTCGGATACAATGAACGCGCCGCTCCCGTCGTCTAGATTCCAGTAGCTCAAGACGCCGGCCGCCGGCGCCAAAGACGCCGCCGCCAAGCAGAGTGCGATTGCCGTGAGCACGCGCGGCATTGTAGTACATTGGTGGCTCATGGAGGTCTCCCTTCGAATAGAGTGGTACAAGTGGTAATGGTGCATTTGGCCTGCTCGCGCCGCGATGACCGAGAGGCCGCGTCTACAAATTCAACTCGATATTGATCGTTCGACTCCCGCTTGACTGGGAACTCACCGCCGGAACAACTGACTCCGCCTGCAGGGCCCACTTGCCGTCAACGCGGACCACGCCGGTGACCGGATAGGTGGGCACGCCTTTCGAACAGCAGAGGCAGCAGGCGGCAAGGACCCGGGCTTGCTTACGAAGTCGTTGGCCAACGCCAGCTCGATCCCAAGGGTGTCAGCCCCGGGGATTCTCTGTATTCTGGATACTGATACTCTTTAATTACGCGCTCATAACGTCCTATGGCAGGTCCGCTGTACCGACCGGCTGTCCGTCGCGCCGGTCGCCCAGGTAGTTGAAAACGTCCCGTTCGACCTCGAAATCGATGAAGTGAACGGCGCCGTCGCCAAAGACGCAGTTGAAGCCGCCCGGGTGTGCGCCGCCGAAGGAATATGGTTTGGTGTCGTCGTAGCCTGACGTGCCGCGTGGCGGATCGGCGGCGTCGGGCCGCGGTGGATAGCCCGTGGAGCGAATCGTATCCGGATCCCAGCCGTCCGTCCAGCCCCGGTCGTCGTGCCAGTCGCCCGTCGTGTAGTTGTTCGTGTTCAGCCACTTCTCGCCGACCAACATGGTGTTCGAAAGCCCATCCGAAGCGTCCCGCACGCGGCAGGGCTCCGCGTAGTGAGTCCGCGTGATCAGTCCGTAATACTTGCCCGAATGTCCCGAACTGGGTGTCTCCCCGAAGTCGCCGTACCAGAATTGAGAATTGGTCCCTTTGTCGCGCGGGACGGATGTCTGTGGGAACGGCTGTGGGACGGCGGCGGGGTGGGCGGCCGCGTAGTCCAACAAATAGCGGCCCTCTTGCTCGGCTGCGCTACGCCTCGAGGGGCAGCAATAGTAGTTGATGACGATCGAACCGAGCAACTTTTCCACGGCGGCGGCGAGGATATAGCTCCTATTGCCGCCGGGCATGGCCCTGGTGGGCACCTCGGAAGTCGCGCCCTCTTCAAGATAGGGCAATATCTGGAACGGCCAAGCCATCGTCTGATTGCGCGGTTCGGCAGCCCGGCCGCCGACGATAGCCAGATTGGGCCAATAGCTCGCTCCCCCGGTCGGGAAATAGCCGTAGGTATTCTCGAGGTTGTGGCACGCCAGGCCGATCTGCTTGAGCTGATTGGAGCACTGCATCCGCCGCGCGGCCTCGCGGGCAGCCTGCACGGCCGGCAACAACAAGGCGATCAAGATGCCGATAATGGCGATTACCACCAGCAACTCGACCAACGTAAAACCCCGGTGAGCCCTGCTAGCAGCTCCGTTCGATCTATACGGCACGGAAGTGAAACACCGATCTCTTCGAAAATGCATTGCGCCCTCCGATTTTCGTTCTCTTGAGAAGACAACCTTTTCGTCACGGGAAGCCGCATCTAATAAGTTACAAACAGGCACCACGGATTTCAACAAAGTTTATACGTTAATATAATTCAGGTTTTGCGTCAGAAAGCGCGACGTTGTCGCTATCAATACCTTATCAACAAACGACTTGCGTCAAAATCGACCCCAATTTCGGGCCCAAACAATCGCTGATTTCTAATCGCCAAATTCTCGCCAGATGCGCGACTCGGGCTTGATGCCGGCACGATGCTAGCCGTAAAATGGAACGCTGTGCTACACCTGTGTGCCCTTCCTGATTCCATGGAGAACGTACCATGCACTCTAGCCAATCCAATCGCCGAGATTTCCTCCGGACGTCCGCCCTTGGCACCGCGGCCTTGCTGACGGCGCCCTACGTCGCCACTGCCGACGCCCAGGCGAAAGATCAATCCAAGTCGAAGAACGATCGGTTCCGGATCGGAGCCATCGGCATGCGTTACCAGGGCACGGTGATCACGGACGGCGCCTTGCCGTGGGGCGATGTTGTGGCCATCTGCGATGTCGACCGTCAGATTGCCGAAAAGGCCCGAGAGCACTACGGAGGCAAGGCCGATTTGTATGAAGACTACCGCGAGATGCTCGATCGCAAGGACATCGACGCAGTCACGATCGGCGCGCCGGACCACTGGCACACCGCGATGGCCATCGCCGCCTGCAAAGCGGGGAAGCATGTCTATTGCGAGAAGCCCCTTACCTTGACGATCGACGAGGGCAAGCTGCTTTGCCGAGTCGCCCAGGACAGCGGCGTGGTCTTTCAGGTGGGTACGCGACTCCGAAGCGATCATCACCACCGCTTGGCCTGCGAAACGGTGCATGCCGGCCGCTTGGGTAAGCTTAAACGGATCATCGTCGGACTGGGAACGAACCCCCAGGGCGGACCGTTCAAGGTCCAAGAGCCGCCTACACACCTCAACTGGGACTTGTGGCTTGGCCAGGCCCCGATGGTACCCTATACCAAGGAGCGTTGCCACTACACTTTTCGGTGGTGGTACGAATACGCGGGCGGCAAGCAGGCCGATATCGGGGCGCATTTCCTGGACTTGGCCCAGTGGGCTATGGGAATGCAGTACAGTGGTCCGGTTAAGATCGACGCCAAGGCAACCTTCCCCAACACTTCCAACGGCTACAACGTGGCGTCGTCCTATGAAGTGCGCATGGTCTACGCGGACGGCGTTGAAATCGTTACCGGCGACCACGTGCCCGGCGGCGTCCGGTACGACGGCGAACTCGGTTGGCTGCACGGAACCAAGGGGGAGATCAATGGCAAGCCGTTCAACCTGCTCAAGGACGATCCCATCCCGCAGGAGAATTATCGGCTCTACCGTCACGACAATCCCGAGCGCCCTTTGGCCACCGGCAAGCCCGGGCAGACGCATCGCCATATGGGTAACTTCTTCGACTGCATCCGCAACGGCACGCCGACACTCTCCGACGTTCTTAACCAGCATCGCGCCGCCTCTGTCTGCCATCTGGCCAACATATCCCAGCGCCTCGGGCGCAAGCTCAACTGGGATCCGGAGAACGAACTCTTCATCGGCGACGAGGAAGCCGATCGCCACCTCCGCCGCGCGCAACGCAAGGGCTACGAAATCAGCGGGTGAGTTTCGGTCCTTTGGCTCGCCGGCGGTTGAACCCGAACCGCGCGACGGCTGGGCGCGGTGTTCCGTGGAAGAAGCACTCACTTTCCCTTATCAAGAAAGGACCCATCACGTGCGTTTATCGAGTCATCGGGAGCGGCGTCCTCTTCCTGCTGGGCTGGGGACTCTTCGCCCAGGCGGGTGAGACGCTCTACAACGGCATTGTATTGCCGGACGGCTGGCCGCCCAAGACCGAGAAACTTACCCGCGACCCGGTGCCCGCGCCCAAGCTGAAGGTCATGGACCGTAAACGAGATCAATCCACGCCTCGACGCCTCGCGAGTTTGTCGCCCGGCGGGGACCGAAGTCCAGCCGGTTTCCTCGCTCCGTGTCCATACACGACAGCCGAACCGCCCACGGTTGGTGCGCGGCACCCGCGAGACACGCGTCTACGGATTCCGGATCGGTTTTGAAGTTTTCGGCCGGGACGCACGAGTTCGTTCCCGCGCTGGGTGCCGCGCGCGGTGTCCCTTGACCCCAGTGGGCGCGGACAACGTCCAAATCGGCGCTACCGACGAGTCCGTCGCCCGACGGATATCCCTCGTTCCACGCGCCGGGGTTGACATCGGCGCCCCACTGGGCGCGGATCAGATCGAGATCAGCCGAATCGACGGTCCTGTCGCCGTTGAGATCACCCGGTGTTCGCCCGGTCGGAATCATACCGGGTGTCCCCCCGGCGTCGACACTCGCTTGCCAACTTTCCGCAACATTGGGATCCGCCCCTGGATGGACCAGCTCCAAAGTCGGACCGTCGCCGTCGGCCCCTTCCGGCCAGGGCGAATCGTCGCTGTAGGTGAACGCGATAAGCGTCGTGCCGTCAACGCCGGTCCAGGAGGTTGCGTCGAAGTCGGCTTCCGTCCAGGCATCGCCGGCGTTTGCCTGGCTGGGGATTTCGCAGACCAGGGATGCACCGTCAAGCAGGTCGGTCTCGACCGTCAGCGGTTCGCAGCCGTAGGATAGCCCGGACTTCTGCTCGGGAAAACCGTCTTCGAACTCGGAGACGATTGCTCCTTCGGCATCGATGAGGGCCAAGTATTCACCGTCGGCGTCGAGCGCGAAGGATGTGTGCAGTTCGCCTTGCGGATCGGTTCGGTCCTTGCCGGAAGCGAAGACGACGAGCCGTTCGTCCGGGTCGAGTGAGACGGAAGGAAACACCCATTTGTCGGGATCGGACGCGTCGTCCGTCAGCGCCCAGCCCGTCAGATCGGCCGTTTCGTCTCCCGCCTTGGTGATTTCGATCCAATCCGGGCTTTCCCCGTCCGCGTCGACGAAATCCGAACCGCCCCATGCGACCAGTTCGCTCAGATAGACGGATGCCGAGAGGAGATGCCGCGATTCGAGCGGCTCGAAGCGTATCCTTCGGAACGCCGTTCGCGCCGAGTGCTCTCGAAGCTCTTTCCTCATAACCGCCTATCCGAAAGAAGTGAAACCGAAGTAAGCCAGCCTCCATGATAACTCGGCGGACGGACCAAAGCAATCAGTGAGGATCCTATTCGGATTCAGGTTTTGCGTCAGACAACTTGACGTCCACGGTTCCGTCGTCTACAACCCGCGGGTGACTAAGCGGAATAAACCTGAAAACGCATGGACCGGATGTCATGACCGATTCCAACTGGGAACGTCTCCTCGCCCTGATCGCCGGGACCTACAAAGGTCCCACGCCGGTCGGCCACCTTGCCGACGCGCCCTGGTTCGCCGCGAGGGCCGGGGTGGGGTTGCACGATTACTTTTTTGACGATGAGGTCTGGTTCGAGGCCAATCGCGCCGCGTACGAGCGGTTCCCCGACACGCTCCTTTTCGCCGGATGGTGGGCCGAGTTCGGAATGATTTCCAACCCGCCGGCATTCGGCGCGCGGTGTATTTGGCAGGAAAACGGCTTTCCCTCGTGCGAGCGGATCGTCGAATCCCTCGACGAAATCGCGCGGATCCCCACCCCAAATGTCCGCACCGACGGTCTCCTTCCGCTGATTCTCGGCCGAATGCGGCGGAACCGGCGGCGGATCGAGGCGATTGGGCACCGTTATCGGTTCGCCGTCGCCCACGGTCCGCTGACGATCGCGTCCTATCTGGTGGGGCATACCGAGTTCATGCTCGGAATCCGCCTGCAGCCGGAGGCGACCGCCGAACTGCTCGATAGAATGACGGCGTTCGTCATCGACTGGCTGGGGATTCAACGCGAGCGGTTCCCCAGCATCGACGGTTTCCTGGTTCTGGAGGATTTCATCGGGTTCCTAGGCGAGGACGACTTCCGTTCCGTGGCCCTCCCTCGATTGAAACGGATTTTTGCCGCCCACGACGTCGCCGTTCGGTTTCTCCACAACGACTCGTTCGGACTGATTACGGCCAAGTTCCTGGACGAAATGAACGTGAATCTCTTCAACTTCGGCCCCGAGCATACCTTCGAGCAAATCCGGGCCCTATCCGGGCCGGGCCCCGTCCTACTCGGCGGATTGCCCCCCAGAGACGTGCTCGGCGCTCTCGCGCCGAGGCAGGTCGCCGTCTGGGCGGCGGAACACTTGGAGCATCTCGAGGCAAACGGCCCTCTGATCGTCGGCGCCGCCGGTTTCCTGTCGCCTGGGGCCGACTACGAAACACTTCAGACGGTCCAAGAGGCAGTTCGCGGTCCGCACTGAGGAACGGGGAGTTCGCGAAAAACAGGAGACGTTTCCGTCATTCCGTGTTATCGATCACGCCGGAGCGACCCCGGATCAAGGCGTCCTTCTCCCCGAAGGTGGCGCACCCTGATTACCCCCATACGTTGTTGTATTGTTTGATCGTCGGATATAATTCTCGGAACAACGGCGCGGGTTCCCATTCCTTGCCGGCCTTATGTCACAAGAACTTCACCAGAATTAATGAAATCCACCCCAAAAGGCTTTCGTCTGCACATCGGCCTCTTCGGCCGGCGCAATGCCGGGAAATCGTCACTGTTGAACGCGATGACGCGGCAGCAGGTCTCCATCGTCTCCGACGTCGCCGGCACGACCACCGATCCGGTCGAGAAGCCGATGGAATTGCTGCCGTTGGGACCGGTCCTGTTCATCGACACGGCCGGAATCGACGACGCCGGAGCCCTGGGTGAGAAGCGGGTGGAAAAGACGCGCCAGGTCTTCGACCGTACCGACGTGGGGGTAATCATCGTGCCGCAGGGGCGGTTCGACGAATACGAAGAGACCATTCTCGCCCGACTGCGGGACCTGGAGATTCCGACGATCGTCGTCTTCAACAAGTCCGACCTGGGCCGGCCTCCGGCCGGTCTGATCGCGCGTCTGGCGAAGGAGAAGATTCCCTGGGTGGAGACCGTCGCCAGCGAGGGGGCGGGGGTCCTCGGGCTCCGCGAGGCCCTGCTCAAGGCGGCGCCGGAGGAATTCGTCCAAGCGCCGGCGATCGTGGCCGACCTGGTTCCGGCCGGGGAGTTGGCCATCCTCGTGGTGCCGATCGATCTGGAGGCCCCGAAAGGGCGTCTCATTTTACCCCAGGTCCAGACGATCCGCGACCTCCTCGACGGAGACGCCTACGCGATGATCGTCAAGGAACGCGAGCTGCGCGACGCGATCGCGCGGCTGAACCGCCCTCCGGCATTGGTCATTACCGACTCGCAGGCGTTCTTGAAAGTCGCGGCCGATACCCCGCCCGAAATCAAGCTGACATCCTTTTCCATCCTCTTCGCCAGGCAGAAGGGGGATCTGGCCCAGTTCGTTGCCGGGGCGACCTCCATTGACCGGCTCCGGCCGGGCGACCGGGTCTTGATCGCCGAATCGTGTGCGCATCACCCGATCGGCGACGACATCGGCCGCGTGAAGATCCCCCGGTGGCTGAAGCAGTACGTCGGCGGAGATTTGCGAATCGAGAACATCCAGGGCCACGATTTCCCCCCCGATCTGGCCGAATACAAGCTGGTCATCCACTGTGGAGGCTGCATGTGGAACCGCCGCGAGATGCTCACGAGAATGCTCCGCTGCCGCCGCGCCGGCGTCCCCATCACGAATTACGGCGTCTGTATCTCCTACACGCTGGGGATATGCGAGAGGGCGTTGGAGGCTTTTCCCGATGCGCTTCATGCGCTGCATGAGGCAAGAACACCCGAACCGAACGGAGAAGAATAGATGACGTCGCGATTCGCCAGACTTCGCTCCGAGGAGCTCGCCGGATGTGTGATTGACGTGCATGCCCATTTGGGCTTCAGTATCAAGGCGCTGGCGGCGCTGGAGTATCCCTACGCCCAAAGCGCCGAGGGACTGTACTACCGTCAAAAGGCGAACGGGATCGACGTGAGTGTCGTATTTCCGTTCTCACCGGAATTATTTTTCGACCCGGTAGCCTTCTTGGAAGGAAACGCGGTGCCCGCGAAGCGCCCCCTTTCCGCGGCCCCTTTCGAGACGGAGAACCGGATGATCCTCCGCGAAGTCTACGAGTTCTGCCCCGAGTACCGTGGCCGGTTCATGCCGTTTTTCGGGATCGACCCCGGCCGCGAAGTCGCTCGTCAGGTGGCCGTTCTAGAGGACCTGGCCGAAGAGTACCCCGTTTACGGATTGAAGGTCATGGCGACGGCGAGCCAAATGCCGGTCAACCGGCTTCTCGAAGAAGGAAGGCCGTTGCTCGAATTCGCCCGGTCCCGGAACCTGCCGCTGTTGTTTCATACAACGGCCGACCCCGACGAGCCGTATTCGCATCCGCGGCTCTGCTTCGAGGTAATCGACGAGAATCCCGACCTGCGTTTCACGCTCGCCCACTGTATCGGATTTCTCAAGGACTGGCTCGACCGCGCGGACGCCGCGCCGAACGTTTGGGTAGATACCTCCGCCTTCGTGATCCAGGTCCAAGCCACGTACGAAAATCATCCCATCATGGCCGGCGAGGCGGATCGGTTTTCGGCCGATTACCGTTCTCCGGCGGACGTCCTCCGACGGCTCGTCGCGGCCTATCCGAATACAATCCTCTGGGGAACCGATTCGCCCTATTACCAGTTCATCTCGCGCCGCAAGCAGGGGCTGGGAGAAGGGCCCGCCGCCTTCCGCGAATTCCGTCTGAAGGCCACGTACGAAGACGAAAAACGGGCCCTCGATTCGCTTTCCCCCGACGATCAGGTCCGCGTTTCCAACCGGAATACGCTTCGCTTCCTGTTCGGGGAGTAGCTCGCCACGTACCCCCGCTCGAGAATCGCCCCGCGATGCTCAACCGAGTCCCAGGCATCTCGGGCCCCCCTGCCGTCTCCCTTTTCGTTTCCAGCGACTTGGGTACAATCGTCTATTTCCGTTTTGCGACTCCGCTTAGGAAAGCAAGTGACGGCGTCTCATGGAGGAACGGAGCACGAACGATGCGGTTTACCCCTCTACATGACTGGCATGTCGGCCACGGCGCGCGGATGGTGGATTTCGCGGGCTGGCGGATGCCGGTCCAGTACACCTCGATCATCGAGGAGCACGACGCGACCCGCCAGGCGGTAGGTCTGACGGATATCTCCCACATGGGCCGGCTCCGTTTCGAAGGTCCCGGGGCGGCCGTTTTTCTTGCCGAATTACTTACCCGCCGCGTGGCGGATATGGTCCCTGGCCAGATTCGGTATTCGCTCGTCACCAACGACGCCGGTGGGATTCTGGACGACGTTCTGGTCGGCTACTACCACAACGACTATGGTCAGCCCTATTACGTGGTCGTCGTGAATGCGTCGAACCGCGAGAAAATCGTCCGGTGGATACATGAGCATCTCCCCCCGGAGCGAGCGAACCGGCCCGGTGCGGAGGTCCTCTTCTCCGACGTGACCCGGCTTTGGGCGATGTTTGCCGTGCAGGGGCCGAAGAGCATCGACTTGCTTCAGCCGTTCGTCGACGTCGATCTGGCGACGATGCGGTATTACCGCGGGGCCCAAACGCGAATTCTCCATCCGGACGCGCGGCGTCAAGGGGGAATCATCAGCCGCACCGGATACACCGGCGAGGACGGCTTCGAATTGAGCGTCGGCGCGGAGATCGCCGAGGGGGTTTGGGGTGCCATTTTGACTAGGGGGAAGCCGCTGGGCGCGATCGCGACCGGGATCGGCTGCCGCGATACGTTGCGTCTGGAGGCCGGAATGCCCCTCTACGGGCACGAGCTGGCGGAAGACATCAATCCGTTCGAGGCCGGACTCGGCTTTGCCTGCCACCTGGTGGGGTACAATTTCCCCGGACGCGACGCGTTGCTCGCGATCGAAAAGACTCCTCCCCCGCGTACCCGGGTGGGACTGGAACTTGCCGGTCGCCGCCCCGCGCGCGAGGGGAATGAAGTGTTTTTCGGCGGAGAGCTTATCGGCCATGTGACCAGCGGGACCTACTCCCCGACGCTGAAGAAACCGATCGCGATGGCGTACGTCCGCCCCGGTTTCGCGGACCTCGGCCGCGAGGTGTTCGTGGATATCCGCGGAACCAAGGCGCCGGCGAAAGTCGTGGAACTGCCCTTTTATCAACACCGAGCCAAGAGGAACAAAAAGTGAGACCCGAAAACCTGCTCTACGCCAAGACCCACGAGTGGACCCGCATCGAAGAAGCCCCAGGCGCGAAGATCGCCGTCGTCGGGCTGACCGATTTCGCGTTGGAACTGCTCACCGACCTGGTCTACATCAACCTGCCGGAAGTGGGCCGCGAGGTGTCCGCGGAAGAGCCGTTCGGAGAGGTGGAATCGGTCAAGGCGGTAAGTGACTTGTACAGTCCGGTCACCGGCGAGATCGTCGAGGTGAACCAGGCGGTGATCGACAATCTGGAAACGCTTTCGGAAGATCCGTATGGAGAAGGTTGGCTCGTCAAGATCAAGATCACCGACGACGCCGGCCTGGCCAACCTGCTGGACGCCGTCGCGTACGAGAAGCAGTGCAGCGAGTGTGATTAGATGCCCTACCTTCCCAATACCGACGCCGACCGCCGCTCGATGCTGGACGTAATCGGCGCGGAGTCGATTGAAGAGCTGTTCGCCCCGATCGGCGAGGAACTCCGTTTCCGCGGCGAGCTGAACCTCCCGCCGGCGATGACCGAACTGGAACTCCAGCGGCATTGTTCGGAAATGGCTTCGCAAAACGGGCCCGCCGGCGCGGCGCCGAACGTCTGCTTCTTGGGCGGCGGGGCGTACGACCATTTCATCCCGGCGGTCGTCGATTTCGTCGCCTCGCGGAGCGAGTTCTACACCGCCTACACGCCCTACCAGGCGGAGGCCAGCCAGGGAAGCCTGCAAGCTTTTTTTGAATACCAGACGCTCATTTGTGAACTTACCGGAATGGACGTCTCCAACGCGAGCCTCTACGACGGGGCTTCGGCCGCCGTGGAAGGGGTTCTCATGGCGATCGCCGCGACCCGGCGCGAAGGCCGCGTCGTCACGTCCAAGAACGTCCATCCGGAAATCCGCGAGACCCTGCGGACCTACCTTGCCGGCCACGGCGTCGAACTGATCGAGTTGGACGCGCCGGAGGGGGTGTTCGACGCCGATGCGCTCCAATCGGCCCTCACCGGCGACACGGCTTGCGTCCTGATTCAGCACCCCAACTTCTTCGGGCGTCTCGAAAACCTGGCCGCCGTCGTCCGCGCCGCGCACGACAATAAATCGCTCGTCGTCGCCTCGGTAAATCCGATCAGCCTCGGCCTGCTGAAGCGCCCCGGAGAATACGGCGTCGATATCGTCGTCGCCGAGGGCCAGCCGCTGGGAATTCCCCTCTCCTACGGCGGGCCGTACCTGGGAATCATGGCGTGCAAGGAGGAATTCGTCCGCCGCATGCCGGGGCGGATCGTCGGCAGAACGACCGACCGCCGCGGCAAGGACTGCTTCGTGCTGACGCTTCAGACCCGCGAACAGCACATCCGCCGCGCCAAGGCGACCAGCAACATTTGCACGAATCAGGGGCTTCTGGCATTGCGGGCCGCCGTCTACCTGGCCGCGGTCGGGCCGTGCGGGCTGCGCCAAGCGGCCGTGAGTTCCGCTCAAGCCGCGGCCTACGCCGTCGAGAAGCTCACGGCCGGCTCGAAGTGGGAGGCCGTCTTCGACGGGCCGAGGTTCAATGAATTCGTCCTCCGCGCCACCGGCGGCGACGTGGAAGGACCGCTGAAGCGGGCCCGGGATATGGGCGTTTTCGCCGGCATTCCACTGGGCCGCTGGTACAGTGAGTTAGCCGATTGCATCCTCGTCGCGACGACGGAAAAGCGGACGGCAAAGGAAATCGACGCGCTGGCGACCATCCTGGAAGGCGAGTAGTATGCGAAATCGAGAAGCCCAGAAGCTCTTATTCGAACAATCCAAGCCGGGACGGTGCGGCACGCGGATTCCAGCCTTCGACGGGCCGGTCGGCGACGTCGAATCGCTCATCCCCGGGGAGTTCCTCGCGGCGAATGCCCCGCCGCTGCCGGAAGTGAGCGAGCCCGATCTGGTGCGGCATTTCACCAATCTTTCGACGCTCAACATGTCGGTGGATACCCATTTCTACCCGCTCGGATCGTGTACGATGAAGTACAATCCCAAGCGGAACGAGCAAATGGCGAGTCTGCCGGGCTTCCTTCACGCGCACCCCTATCAACCGGAGGAGACGCTCCAGGGGCTTCTGGCGGTCTTATATGCGTGCCAGGAAATGCTCGCCCAAATCGCGGGGCTTCCTGCCGTCTCTTTGCAGCCGGCCGCCGGTGCCCACGGCGAGTTGACGGCCCTCTTCGTCGCCGCCGCCTACTTTCGCGACATCGGCCAGGCCCGGGACGTCGTTCTCGTGCCGGACCAGGCGCACGGGACGAACCCGGCCAGCGCCACGGTCGCCGGTTTCCGCACCGTCGAGGTCAAGAGCAACCGGTCCGGTTTCGTCGACCTGGATGATTTGGAAAAGAAGCTCGACGAGAAAACGGCCGTCTTCATGATTACCAACCCCAATACGCTGGGCCTCTTCGATCCGCAAATCGGCCGAATCGCCGAAATGGTCCACGCCAAAGGGGGCCTCATCTACCTCGACGGCGCGAACATGAACGCCATTCTCGGCATCACCCGCCCCGGCGATTTCGGCGCCGACATGATGCACTTCAACCCCCACAAGACGTTCAGCGGCCCGCACGGCGGCGGCGGTCCCGGTGCGGGGCCGATCGCGGTATCCCGGATGCTCGGCCCCTATCTGCCGTGCCCCCGCGTCGCTCGCGAGGACGGCGCCTATTACCTCACAAGTACCGAACAGTGCCCCAAGTCGATCGGCCGGGTCCGCGGGTTCTTCGGGAATGTGGGCGTTCTGCTGCGGATGGCCTGCTACATTCTCACGCAAGGGCCGGATGGCCTGCGGAAGGTCTCCGAGGACGCGGTCCTCAACGCGAATTACCTTCTGGCGAGGCTGAAGCACTTCTTCCCGGTCGCCGGGGGGGAACGGTGCATGCACGAATTCGTCGCCTCGGCCGCGGAACTGAAATCGAAGAAGGGCATCTCCGCCCTCGATATCGCCAAGCGGCTGCTCGACTTCGGCTACCACGCCCCGACGGTCTACTTCCCGCTCATCGTTCCCGAGGCGCTGATGATCGAGCCGACCGAAACGGAAAGCCGCGAAACGCTCGATGCCTTCGTCGCCGCCCTTTTCCGCATTACCGAGGAACCGGCCGACCTCCTCCACGAGGCCCCCCACACCACCACCGTCAGCCGCCCCGACGAAGTCCAAGCCGCCCGAAAGCCGGTCATGAAGTCGCCGTGAGGATGGAGTTTCGCTATTGGCGGTCGTTTGATCCGAACGAAGAAAGAGACCGGAGACAAAAAACAACCGAGACGGCGATCGGAAAGATCGCCATCTCGGCTGAGAAAGATTTTTCACTGGGCCAAACGGCATTGGCCGGCGATTCTGGCGCGTTAAAGCCGTCTGACGTGAGGAAACGCCCGGTGCTATCGCCGAACTATCGCGAACGGCGGCGCACCGCGGCCAGGCCGGCGGACGCCAGCAGAAGCATCCAAGTGGCCGGTTCGGGAACGGCGGCCGGGGCCGTCGCGCCCCAGTTGGCTCGGACGATATCCAAATCGGCGCTGCCGACCGTGCCGTCGCCGGACGGATCGCCGCACGAAAGACACCCGGGATCGACCGTCTGTCCCCAGTTCCCGCGGACGATGTCCAAATCGGCGCTGCCGACCATCCCGTCGCCGTTGAGGTCTCCCGCCAAACCCGGGGCGGACCCGTCGTCAAACGTAACCCGCAGAAGCGGGGCGAAGTCCAGGGGACCGTCGTCGGAATGGAATCCGTAGAAATTCCGGACGCCGGATGCCTCGATTCCGGGAGACATCATGACGAATTGCAGCGGCTCCCCTGCGTCGAGAGCGGCCTGAGCCGCGGCGACGAATTCCGCCGTGGACTCAAACAGCTTCATCTCGTTGACGTCGTCCGCGGTAACACCGTCAATCGTGCTCAGGACGACTTCGGTGGCATCACCGCCGGGAACGTTGAACGGAACTCCGTCGGCGGCTTGCAAGTACGTCACTTCCGTTTCGACGTAGGGCTGCGGTGGATCGGCCAGCCGCAGCTCGATCGGGTGCGTCGACGGACCATCCACGCGTTTTACCGTCATTTCCAGTTCAACGCCGGTGATGGTGGTGCCTTCGGGGATATAATCCAGACCGAAGGAGAAAAGCCCGCGGAAGGCCGAAGGAGGAACTCCGCCGACGAGAATCTCGGCACGCGAATCTTGGAAGTTGCGGTTTTCGTAGTCATTCGCCGAACTGCTGCGTATCTCCACCGCCACGTGCTGATACTGGAGCTCCCCTTCGCGATATTCAACCGGACTGGTCGCGACCGGTTCCGTGGGCACCGTGATCACGTCTTCCAGTAGAGTTCCCATTCGCAGTTCGTCGAAACCGACCAGGGACCCGGCGGGTACGTCCGTCGCGCTGAGAACCAAGGTGTCAACGACCCGCTCCGGAGTGCCGGGCGACAAGAAATTCGCCTTGCTGCCCGCGTACGTGGGGGTGCCCAACGCATACTCGTTTCCGGTCGCCGCCGGATTGACCCAGACCTTGAGCAGATCCGCGGAGGAGGTGCCGAAGTCCGGATTCACCTTCGTGAGGAAGAGATGCGTCCCAGGCAACAGATCGCTCGCGAGAACATCCTCCACGACGAGATGCGCCCCTTCAACGGACGTCCGGTTCCGCATCACCGCGTCCACGCCGCCGGCGTCATTCGCGCGGAATCCGAACTGGGTTCCGATGACCCACGGAACCGACCCATCCCCCTCCTCGGCGTTGAGGAATCCGGTGAACGCGCAGGCCCCCGGCGTGGAAGCGAAATTCGCGTCGAAGGACATCAAACCCGACATGAAATACGTTCCCTTGGCGGTCGTAATCGGGTTGGTAAACTCGCGGACGAGACTCTCGGTCATTCCGGTGGTCCCGCTTCCGGTATAGACGACTGAACCGCCGGACTGGCCGTAGGAGCTGTCCGTCCACGACAGGCCGGTGCTCGATACGGTATAGGCGTCGGTCGAACCGTTGAGCCCACCCGTCCAAGCGGACAGGAAAGTGCCTACGGGTGGATTCTGGTTCACGAGGGCGCCCGGTGCGTATTGACCGGCGTCCGTCAAAAACGGATCGGCGAAGAATTGCTCGGCCGCCGCGGGCGCGACGACCAGGCCCAAGACAAGCATGGATGAGAGAACGGCTCGAAGCATTTCTAAGACTCCTTTGTTCAAAGAGGCGGAATTGGAATTCGAAAACCCGGGATCAGGATCGACAAAGGTATACCGAAGCATACCTACAATATGTTGATTTTAACCAGACTAAATTACCCCGTCAAGCGTCAAACCCGACGCAAACCATTTCGTCGATTCATCCCACCCGATAAGGTGAATCGAATCCCTCCTTTTTTACCAAAAAAACGAGACGGCGACATTGGCAATCACCGTCTCGTTCGTGGAAAGCCTGGCCTCAACACCCTATCTATGAGGTACCGACGCCAGTAATAATGAATCCCAATTGCGCCGCATTCAGTGGTTTCTCCGCCTCGCCGCGACGAAAAGACCGACCAGTACCAGCAATGTCCAACTCCCCGGTTCGGGAATGGACGCCGGAGCGGTCGCCCCCCAATTCGCCCGGACGATGTCCAGGTCGGCGCTCCCCACCAGACCGTCGCCGGACGGATCGCCACAGGACACGCAGCCCGGCTCGACCGTCTCTCCCCAGTTGGCGCGGACGATATCCAGGTCGGCGCTCCCGACGAGGCCGTCCCCGTTCAGATCGCCCTCCAACCCGGGACCGGGACCGGAGCCGTCGTCGAACGTCACTCGCAACAAGGGAGCGTACGAAAGTGGGCCGTCGTCGGAAAAGAACCCGTAGAAATTGCGGATATTCGCTTCCTCGATGCCGGGGGAGATCATTCCCATTTGAAGTGGCATCCCGGAATCGAAGGCGGCCTGGGCCGCGGCGACCAGCGCGGAGTTCGACTCGAACACCTTCGTTTCCCCCACTTCCTCCGACGTGATCCCGTCCATCGTGCCAAGAACCGTGTCGGTGAAATCTCCACCGGGGACGGTAAACGGAACGCCCGCCGCCGCCAGAAGGTAGGTGACTTCACGTTCCACCAATTCCTGCGGGGGATTGGTCAAGCGCAGTTCAATCGGATGGGTCGCCGCCCCGTCCGTCCGCTTCACCGTCAATTCCAACTCGACCTCGGTAATCGTTGCGCCTTCCGGGATATAGTCGAGGGTAAACGAGAAGAGGGTGCGGAACGGGGCGCCTGGCGTACAACCGACGAGAAGCTCGTCGCGTCCATCGAAATTACGATTCTCGTAGTCATTCGCCGAACTCCCTCGGACCTCCACCGCGACGTGCTCGTATTGAAACAGTCCTTCGCGGTATTCGATCGGGCTCGTCGCGACCGGTTCCGTGGAAACGGTCACTACGTCTTCCAGCGCCGTCCCCATCCGGATTTCGTCAAAACCGACATTCGCGCCGGAAGGAACGTCCGTGGCACTGAGAACCAGGGTGTCGACGATCCGCTCCGGAGCAGTCGGCGACAAGAAGTTGACCTTGCTTACCGCCAGCGTCGGCGCACCCAGGGCGAACTCATTTCCGGTCTCCTCGGGATTCAACCAGAAAACACAGCGATCCGCCGAACCGCCGGAGTAGTCCGGGTTCACCTGGATGATGAACAGATGCGTTCCGGGGAGCAGGTCCGTCGCGAGGATGTCCTCCGCGACGCCGAATTCGTTTTCTCCGATCACGCTTCTATTTCGGACGACGGCGTCGACCCCTCCGGTTTCATTTGCGCGGAACCCCCACTGAGTGCCGATCACCCAGGGAACCGACCCGTCCCCTTCCTCGGCGTTGAGCAGGCCCGTGAAGGCGGATGCCCCCGGCGTGGCGGCGAAACCGGCGTCGAAAGACATCAGTCCGGACATGAAGTACGTTCCGAAAGCCGTCGTAACGGGATTGACGAATTCGCGGATGAGGCTCTCGGTCATTCCGGTGGTGCCGCTTCCAGAATAGACGACGGACCCGCCCGACTGGCCGTAGGAGGTGTCCGTCCAAGAGAGCCCCGTACTGGTCACGTCGTAGGCGGCGGACGGCCCGTTCAGGCCTCCGTACCAAGCCGAAAGGAATCCCGGGACGAAGGGATTCTGGTAGACCAGATCGCCAGTGGTGTACTGGCCGAAATCCGTTAGGAACGGCTCCGCGAAGAACTGCTGGGCGGACGCCGGCGCCGCGACCGACGCGAGAATGAGACAACAAAAAAGCACGGTACGAAGCATGATGGACCTCCTTTGCTTCGGATGGGACGAAAGTTCGCGTGAGAACCCAAGCAAGGTATACCGACGCATACCTAAACCACCGATTATTCTAATGCCGGCGGCTTCCGGCGTCAAGAAAAAACACGCGATTCGCGTGGAGGAGGCCGATCTCCGCAAAAAAAACGACCCGAATCGCGTGAACGACTCGGGTCGCGTTATTAATTCAGGTAGTTGCCTCTTCCTGTTCAGCAAGAGGACCGTTCCACAATTACTGATTCGTTTCGTCGCCGAAACGAACGTCTTAGTAATCCTTAGAAAGGAGGTGATCCAGCCGCAGGTTCCCCTACG
>CAZFQG010000083.1:0-25476 GCA_964520785.1 uncultured Planctomycetaceae bacterium
CGATTCGCTCCGCTCAAAACCCATGGGCTTCTACCCCTGGTCGGACGAGCTGACAAATATCTTCCGGCAAAACCGGATGCTGCAGACATCGTTGTTGTCTGAACGGCCCTCCGAATCGGAACTGGCCTCCCTCGGGCGGCTGGTGAAGGCGCTGCACGCCGATCCCAAGGCCCGGGCCGTATACGCGGCCAACCTCGAGTTGATTTCCCGGCTGACGAATCCCTTGGCAGGGCCCGACCTCCGCGGCTTGCTCAAGGCGGCGGACGAAGGCGCGGATATCGACCCGCCCGCGGACGTCGCGTTCTTTCCCCCGTCGCGAAGTCGTGAGACTGAGCTGATGAAGCGGCTTTACGGAACGGATCGCCCGATTCCGCGCGGTTTCAACCTCATGGATGAGTTGATCGCGCGAATCCAAGACGGGCGGCTCGATCTGGCGCCGACGGAGGACTCGGGCTGGTACGACTACCAGACGTGGGCCCTGGAGCCGATGGTGGCCCCCGAACGGATGCCGGAGTGGAAACACGCCCAGATGGATGAGGAGTACCGCAAGAAGTTGATCGAACTCTTCAAGGGGGCGTATGCCCTGACACGCGAGACCCACATCGTGCAAGCGGAGTCGCCCGACTGCGCGGCGGAAGCCCCCATGCCGCATTATGAAATCGAAGTGCCGTTGGAAATCAGCGGCGAACCATTGCCTACATACTATCTTCGCCGAGCGGAGTCGTACGCCTTCCTCCGCACCGTTCTGGAGGAAACATTCGGGCCGGAGGCGCTGAAGCAAATGCACCGGCTTACTCCGGACGGCCCCGTCGACAAGACGCTCGACGAGGAATTGCGATGGATGGAGAGCCTGTTCCGCGGCGCCTACACGACGGTCGGGCGGCAACTCGGCATGGCCGTTCCGTCCGGCTCGCAAGATTCCGGCGGCGGTGAGCCGGAGGCCGATGCCCGGTTGTTTCTAAACTGGACGGCAAATCTCGCCTTGGACCCGGACCTGAATCGCGACGTGCGGATGATGGTCCCCGTCTTCTACGACCTGGGCCGCCGGAAGATGAAGGTCTGGGCAATGCTCGGATGGCAGACGTTCGGGCTCTGGATTTCTTACGTCGATCCGCCACAAGTCCAAGTCCTCGACCTAGACGGCAACGTCCTGCCGGAAAGCCGCTACGACCTGTCGTTTGAAGATCGCCAATACAAAGAGGTGGTCATCCCTATCACCGCCGAGTTCTACGTAGACCGCCTGCTCAATCGCGAGGAGTTCCGTAAAGTGGTGGACACCTATCGCACGAAATCCGCCGTCCTGCAAAACGTGGCGGCGGAGGAGTAAAAATGCCTCCCTCGTTCACCCATTCATAGAGGATCGCGTTGCCTCGCTTATCGACGGAGCGGACGGCACCGGCCTGGCGGAGGGTGTACGCGACGCGCTGGGCGATCCACCGAGGGATGCCGAGACGCACGGCCAGATGCCCCGTGTGGAACGGCATGGGCAATTCGCAGTCGACGAGTAGCCTCAGGTCTCCCGAGGTCCGGATGCGGTGCGTTTGGCGGACTTGGACCAACCGTTGGTCCTCGATGACGAAATCGCCCTCGCGCCGGCGACGACGGCGTCCATGCCCGGGATACCGCCATTCCTCCACCTCGACCAGGGGAATCTCCAGCGTGAGGCGCGGGTGGGGAAACACGCGGGTGAAGTGGACGAGTTCTTCAAAGACATCCACGGCGCGCCCTCTTTTCGGACTCATTCTGCGGTGGAGGACGGCTCCACCGGGCGTGATCCGTTTGACGATTCGCTTGCGGACGACGACCGGTTTGACGACGGTGACCTCGTACGATTCGAGAAGTTGCCGTACTTTGTCGCGAATTGCCGCCAGCGAGCCGTGTTGGATTTCGAAAAGCCTTTCGCCCACCTTGGCGTCGATCCGGTATCTGCCCAGCGGAACTTCGCGCCCCGCGGAGTCTCCCGAATAAAGCCGCTTCAGGGCGCGATGCAGCGAGGTTTCCATGCGTGGGCGCGCGGGAGAAGAGCCGAGAGGTGAATCGGACGTCAGTCCTTGGGAGGGTCGATGCCGAAGTCCTGGATCGTCAGAAGGCTTTCGAACCGATAGCCCCGGTCGGTAAAGGCCTCGCGTCCCCCCTCCATCCGGTCGATGATGGCGACCACGGCCCGGACCGTCATTCCGAAGTCTTCGATCCGCTCGATCGCCTTCAAGGACGAGCCGCCGGTCGTCACGACGTCCTCGACCACGACGACTTGGTCCCCCGGCTTGACCGGCCCTTCGATGTACTGGTTCGTCCCGTGTCCCTTCGACTCCTTCCGCACCATGAAGCCGGCGATCGGCGTGTTCCTCACCGCCGACATGGTCACGACGGCCGACGTGATGGGGTCGGCGCCGATCGACATTCCGCCGACGGCGTTCGGGAATTCGTCCCGCCCCAGCAAATCCAGAATCCCCTCGCCGATCAGCATCGATCCGACCGGGTCGAGCGTGACCTGTTTCCCGTCGAGGTAGTACTTCGCTTTCTTTCCGGAAGCCAGAGTGAAATCGCCGAACTTCAGCGACTTGGCCCGGATCAACTCCTTGAGCGCCGATTTGTCGTACATGAATCCGAAGCGTCCTTTAACGTTTTCCACCGACCTTCGTCCCTTAGGGTTGGATCACGATCCGTGATCCGACCGAGAGAATCGCGTAAAGGTCGTTGATGTCTTGGTTGGAAAGGCGGAACCAGCCGGGGCCTCCGTCGCGCGCGAGATCTTGCGGCGAAGAGGTTCCGTGCAACCCGATTCCCCGATCGAGATTGATCAGGCAATCACCCAAAGGATTGCCCGGATCCCCCGGGGAATAGGCGCGGTTTCCGTCATGATAGGTTGGTGTTCGTGTCTTGGATTGGACGATGAACGAACCGGATACCCCACTCGCGTCGTCTCCGACCGCGATGGCGAAGCGACCCGCGTAACGCCCGTTCACCGTGAGAACCAACTCGCGCTTTTCGAGGAAGATTATTCCGTCGAACGGCCCGCGAACCACCTTGATCGATTGGCCGACGCTCAGCGGTTGATCCTGGTTGAGATGATTAATCCGCGCGAGGAAAATCGGAGTCGTACCGAACCGCCCGGCCAGATTCTCCCACGTATCGCCCGGCTGGATCGCGTACGGGGGCTCCAAATAAGACTGTTCCGAATAGATCACGCTGCCGGCGAGTTGATTCAACAGGGCGTCGATCCGCTCCGATCCCTCGATCCGGGCGCCGGGGCCGTACCGCAGACGGGTCAGGTCGAGGAGGGCCTCGGAGAGCTTTCCCTCGCGAAGCAACCGGTCGACCGCTTGCGGAAAGGACCCCGCCGGGAGAGGCCCCGCGGCGGAAGCCTGCACTACCTCGGCGTCGGAAAACGCCAACTCCTCCGGTCGTGAATTCCCCGGCGGATGCAACCGCGATTCGGTCGAGCCGTCTTCCTCTTCGGGCGATTCCATCAGCGCCGCCGGCGGCGCGAGAGGTCCCTCCGGACGCCGTACCGGAATCAGCTCGGTATTCGGCGTCGACGCCGCCTCGGAAAGGAACGATTCGGACGGAGCCGCTTCGGAAGCCGGGACCGCGTCCAACTCCACCTCCGGCGGCCGCGGATCGGCCGGGTCCAGGACCGTCACCTGGGGCGGCGCGTTCGAAGATCCGTCGGCGAGTTCCTTGGACGTCTTCGATTCAAAAGGCTTCTGCCATTCCTTCAGCACGTCCGGTGTCTCGGGAAGCATCTGGCTGTTGTTCAAACCGACGTAGACAAGCGCGGCGATCGCCGCGAGAATGACCAAGCCAAAGAACGATTTGATCATTTGCATCCGTACTTCTCCTAGGTTTCAACGACTTCCCGGCCGGTTGTCACGCACCGTGCCGGCAAGGCGCGGCCGCTTTCCCCCACATCCGTAACGCCGAGCTCTCCACGAGCGGGGCGGAAAGCCGGAAATTCGGGCTTTCCGACCTCCCGCCTCGAGGTTACGATGGCGGTGACCGTTCAGGAGGACCGTTCATGTCGCATGACTATCCACAATTCGAAAAACCCGGTGACGAACTCCGCGACGAAGAATATCCCGACCAGGGCGAACCGACGTCGGACGAGGAGGACGATTCCGGCGAAATCTGTCCTCATTGCGGCCGTTGCGTCTTCGATGATTTGGACGAATGCCCGCACTGCGGTACGCCGTTGAACTCCGCGAGGTTCGGCAAGAATGGCCCGTTTTGGACCATTGTCGTCGTGGTCATACTCATCGCGTTCGTCGTCACCTTCGTCTTCTAACGAGGGTGCCGACCCCGAGAACCGTCGCACGAAACGCCTTGAAAAACGCCTCCGGCGAATCCGGGCAGGCTCTCAACACCCGGATAGCGTATCCTTTTTGGAAACCTGTTTCCAGACCAGTTTATGAAAGATGGGTAAGCTGAGGCGGTTTTTAATGATTCTCCAAGGAGTAGCCATGGACGAACGCGGTTCGACCCACGGGCCGGCGTATTATCTCGGAAGACGAAATGGCTTTTGAGCCCCCTCGGCCGAACCGGGCCGCTGCCACGGCGGGATCCGGCGCGAAAGCCGGGTCGAAGCGGCTTCGCTTGCTTGCGCTGGAGCCCGATTTCGACGGGTCACATAGGACGTTTCTCGAAGGGCGGATCGCGCGGAGTCGCCATGCTTGGACCGTTTATTCTCTGCCCGGCCATCACTAGAAATGGCGGATGCGTCATGCGGCGGCGACATTCGCATTCGCGGACCGCATCCGGCTGACCCCCTCCCTGGAGCGGGACGTGGCATTCGCGACGTCCATGCCGAATATCGCTGAGTTTCGCGGGTTGGCCGATCCCGCCGTGAGAGACGTGCCGGCGGTCGTGTATTTTCACGAGAACCAGTTGACCTACCCCGTCCGGCGCGAGGACGAGCGGGATGTGCACTTCGCCGTCAGCCACGTCATGACCTTCCGCGCGGCGGACGCGGTTTCGCGGTTTGGTTCTGTTCACGCGGTCCTGGTCGAGGGGGTCTTCGTCGCGGTATCGGAATCCTCGAGATCAGTTCACCCGCCGGATTCTTTCCACAACGGCCGCTTGGTCGAGCCTTTCCTTGGTGGGCAGCAATACGTACCGGGCTTCTTCGCCACAACAGTCGAGAATCACCTGCCAGCGGTTGGGAACCGCGTATCCTTCCTGGCACGGTTCGTGGCCGTTGATGAGAACGGTAGCACCTACGAGCCGGGCGAAGGCCTCCGCGTTGGCGTTTCGGTAATCCCGTCCCCATACAAGATCGAACGCCGGCCGATTTTCCAGAAGGTCGCCCATATCGATTTCCCGTTCAAAAATCGACGCATCGAAACCGTGTGAGTCCACCTTCGCGGGAATACTATGCGAGACGAAGACCCCCCCGGGCGTCCGGGCGGCCAGGGAACAGGAACGGAGGAAACTGAAATAGGCTTCGCGAACCAGGTCGGTCGCGGGGCCGTACCGGTACTGCATCCCCAAGCGGAATTGGAGATTCAGCATTTTGTCCCCCTTGCGGATCGGGAATTCGGTCATCTCGGAGATTTCATGGTTTCCCAACAAGAAGTGAACCTGACTGGGGAATTCCACCTTGAAGCGGATAATCTCCTCCAGAAGTCCGTGCGACATACAACCCTCATTCCACGAGTTCAGCGGGCCACCGTGGAATGCCTCCTGCAAGATCAGGTACCGAGTGGGATTCGAAGAAAGTGCGGCAATACGTTTGATCGCGGAGTAGTTGCGCCGGTTTCCATGCAGGTCCCCGGTGATCATGACTTCCGCGATACCGTCATAATCGAAATCGAGAAGCGACCCCTGACGAAGGGGATCGGCCTCGTTGATCAGAGCTGCCTGTTTGCACAGTTTCAGGATTTCTTCAATTGTTTCAAACGGAACAACCATGGATCATGGAATGGAGAACAGCTCATTGGACGCGCGGCTTCCTCCGCGGATACGCCGTCGCACGCTGAAAGGCGGAGTCACCTGTACTTCGGGGTCCGCGGACGTAACCCGCACTCGTTGGGGATTCGGCTTTATGACGGATGACCCAGTATTGGTCAGTTCAATTATATGTGTTCTATCGATTTTCTGGATTCTATCGACCCGCGAGCCGAATATATCCCGTAAGGGCCCTTTTGACAAAGCCCATTCGTCGGAAGAGCCGAAACGTGCCGGTTCTCAGAAATTGAAGTTTTGTGGTAATTTCAGTTTCTGCCAGCCTTCATAGCAAGTCTTCTCTGGTTCTCAAAAGGAACTACAAGCGATGAAACGCGTTTACTTCGTCCTAATAGGTTTGGTGTTTGTCTTCGGATTGAGCGGTTGCCGCTGTTGCGGGATTGGGATACCCTGCTTGCCGGCTCGTGGCGGTGGCGCCGCCATGGCGGAAGCCGGGCCATCCGGACCTCCTACCGGAGCGGTGACCTATCCCTATTATACCAATCGCGGACCCAGGGACTTTTTGGCGGACGACCCCCCGAGCATCGGTCCGTAATGAAGCCAAGACTTTAATCCATATTTTTGATATTTGTTCTCCCAATGAACGTCTTCGGAGCGCTCTGCGTCTTGGCTCCTAATTCAGGGAATACGTGGGTTGGCTAAGCGTTTCATTTGGAGGAGACGGCGTGCTCGCGCCGTTTCCTCTTTTCTTGTGCCTCAGGGGTTGCAGATCAGTCGCAGGCATCTAAAATAAAGTATTTCGCGTCAGTATGGCGTGTTTGCCGGAAAGTTTAGAAGAAAAGACTGATCTGTAGGAGATTTGCGTGGGAACGAAGAAGACTGGAAAGGGTCGCCGAAAGCTGGGGCGCAAGAAACGGCGGATGCGCTCGAAGATCCGGCATCGCAAGCGGTAGCCGTCGGCACGGAATTCCGCTCCACCCTCGCTGGTTGATTCGCCGGCCCGGGATTTTTGTTCTTGCTCGGCATCGGTAGGGGCACCATTATCGGTAGGGGCACCGTTTTGGGGGCTTTCCGTCGTATTCGCGGGGTACCGGTGCCAACGATAAGGTATAGTTCATGAAAGCATCGTCGGAGTAGGTCTGCGCGGAGGCCGCGAATCGCGCGCAGAACCGCAGCCCTCCGACGGCCGGACAAGAGATTGGACTTTACCGCCGCCGACCCGCGGTTTGAGACTCGCAGCTTAAGATGGACACGGCCGTTTGCACCCTTGAATCGCTTTCCCAACGTGGACGGCAGCTCTTTACGCTTCCAACGGTCGCGATGGAGGTCCTCGATTTGACGGCCAATCGGGAGATCGACGTCGACCGTATCCGCGAATGCATCGAGAAGGACCCGGCCCTGGTCGCGAAGCTGTTGCGGGTGGCAAACAGCTCGCTTTACTGTACGCACGGCGTGGTTCGCGATCTGCGGCAGGCGTTGACCCTCATCGGACTGAATCCTCTGCGGTTGCTCGTTCTTGGTTTCTGTCTGCCGGAACGCCTTTTGAAGGGGATCGAGGAAAATGTCTTGGCTTGGTATTGGAGGAACACGCTGACGAAAGCCATCGCCGCGCGCGAGTTCGCCACGTTCGCGTGTCCCATCCTCGCCGACGAGGTGTTCGTCAGCGGGTTGCTCCGCGATATCGGGATGCTTCTGCTCATTCAAGAGCTGGACAAGCCGTATTTGAAACTCGTGGACCAGGCAGTCCGCGGAGGAATCGACCTGCGGGAAATCGAACGCGAGGCGATGGGATTCGATCACGTTCAGCTTTCGCGTAAGATGATGGAGGGTTGGGGCCTTCCCGCCTCGTTACGGGAACGCGCCGGAACCTCCGACGAAACCGGCTTCGATACCTCCGAACCGGCCATGGCATCCCGGGTGTTGCGGATCGCGGAACTGGCCACGGACCTGTTGGCCAACGGCAAGACGTCGGTGTACCCGAGTTTGCTGGAGCAGGCTGACCGGTTGCTCCGGATAGATGAATCGCGAGCAGAGGCGATTCTCGATTCCGTCGAGGAAAAGGTTTTGCAGTTGGCGGACGTGCTGGCGCTGGAGTTACCGAAGAATCTCGATTACCATTCGCTTCTGGCCTCCGCGCGCGACCGCTTGATTCAGGCCGCCGACGCCGCGGCGGAAGACCTGGTTCACGAAGGGAACCGCGACGCGGCCGGACCGGCGAGGACCGTTGCTTCCGATGGGCAACCGGAAGACGACGTTGTCGCCTTGTCGGACGAATCGGCGATGGATACTCCCAGGGCGTCATCTCCGAAGCCGAGTGAAACCGGCGAGCCCGTCGGGCGAGGTACCCGGCCGGACGGAGTCTCTCCGGCGAATTCTCCACCGGATGGCGTTTCCCCGTCGGTGGAAGCGGTACCGGTGGAAGCGGTACCCGAGGCCGACGTGCCGGAAGAGGCATCTTGTCTTGGTTCACTTGCTAACGAGGTTCTCGCGGCCTGCGGCTCGTTTTCCGGAGACAGCGATTCGCGGCCGGGTGCAACCGCCGCGAGTGAGCCTTCACGGCCCGAAGGGGATGCCTCCTCGCCGGTCGCGGCCCACCTCTCCGAGGAATCGCGGGCGAAGGAGACGGCGTCCGCCCCGGAGGAACCTCAGCTTTCGCGGCAGTTGCGAACGGCGACGGCGGCGTGCAACCGGCTCCGGTGTCCCGTAAGCCTGCTCGCCGTCGATTTTACGACGGACCCTGAATCGTTCGGCGCCGACAACGGGACGATTCTGAAGGAACTCTTGCGGCTCGCCTGCCAGACGGCTTGCGGCGAACGGAAGATTCTATTGGAATTCAAGGAGAACGGCCGCGCGGTCATCCTGCTGAATACCGACCGGGACGAGGCCGTCTCGACCGCGCACGAAGTCCTCGACAGCTTCCTCCATGCCATCCCGTTCTGTTTCGGGCATAATGCGCCGAGCGCCGCGGTGGACATCGGCGTCGTTACCCTCGCGATGCCTCCCAGCGACTACGATCCGAACCGCTTCGTCGACGCCGTCAGCCGTTGCCTCTACGCTTCTCATGCATCCGGCGGCAACCGGGTCAAGAGCGTGGACATCGGCTAACGGGCGTACTGAAAGCGTCGATGGAGTCCATCTCGGATATTTTCAGCCCGGCTCGAAGCGGAGGAGGAGGCCGCGACGCCCGCCTATTCGTTGATTCTTCGAGTCAGACGGGCATTCGGGGAACCTACCGTTTCCCGCGCGTCCCGTTTTGCGATGGGCCACCGGCGACGCGGTGAATCTTGGACTCCCGTCATAAGAGGTTCCTCGCCTTGATTTCCAGATAGCGGTTTACCAAAGGCGCGGTCATGTGTTCCGGAAATACATCCAAAGAAAGAACCCCTTTCGATTCCAGATCGCGGATGACCTGGCGGCGCCAGGAGAGAATTTGCGCGGCGGCCCCGGCTTCGTAAACATCCGCGTTTTCGGCCTTTTCCCCCTCCACCGGGTCAAAAAGCCGATGGTCGCGCAGAAGTACTCCCATCGGCAGATGCCGGCCGGTAAGGTTCGAAAGATACCCCTCCACCCGTAGCGCATTCACCTCGTCGATCACGTTGGTCAGCAGGACGACGAGTGAACGGCGGCGGCACCTGGCGCCGAGATAGCGAAACGCCTCGTCGTAGCGGGACTCGACCAACGCGGGAAAGCGGTCGAACGCCGCGTGCAAGAGGCGGTTCATCTGGCTCATGCCGCTGCGCGGCGGGACGAACCCGTGGACGCGGTCGGAAAAGGTAATCATTCCGACGGCGTCGTTCCGCGACAGGGCGACGTGGGCCAGCAGCAGTAGGGCATTGAAACCGTGATCCAGCAGACTTAAGCCGGCCGCCTCGTTGGTCATCATCCGTCCGCAATCGACGAGAAATATCAACCGTTGCGATTGGCTGGTCTGGAAGTCCCTCACCGTCAGTTTTCGGCGGCGCGCGGTGCTCCGCCAGTCGATGAACTTGTAGTTGTCGTCAACCGTGTAGTCGCGCAGGCGCTCGAAATCGTGCTCCATGCCGATCCGGCGGATGCGCCGCAGGCCGAGCAAATTGAGCCGATCCGTCCGCGCCAAAACCGCGTATTGAGACAACTGCTTCATGTCGGGATAGACGTTAAGCGTGCTCCGAACCGGCTTGGTGAGGTATTTCCGCCAGAGGCGAAACGTGCTGAAAACACGGAAATACATCCATTCGAAACGGAATGCGCCGCGCCGCTTGGCGCGCAACTCGTACTCGACGCTCACCCGGCTTCGTGGCGGAATCGTTACTTCAAACGTCGCCGGGTCGGGATCGAGGACCGGATCGACGTCATCGCGGATGTCTGCGCGGATTGCGCGGCGACCGCGGTTTTCGACGGTTAATTCAACCGGATGCCGTCGGCGCAGCGAACTGGTCCGCCCCATTTTCCGCCGGACGAAGAGTGATTTCCCTCTCGCCGTAGTCGGCAGGTCGATTAGAGCGACGAGTAGAATCAAGGCGTCCAGCGCGAGAAGTTCGATCCGAACTTCCGGCCACCGCGCCAGAGCCACCGTGGCGAACGCCGGAATCAACAACAACCGCACCAGCCGCCCGGTGGGATAGGTCCGCGACCTCCAGGCGATCAGAAGCAACGGCCCGATCACGCCGACCAGGTAAAGCAGAACCATCCAGAACGGGTTCACGGTCGGGGAGCCTCCACCGTGGCCAACATCTCGGTGAGGACTTCATCGAGGTGATAGCCCTCCACCTCCGCCTCCGCCGAGAGGATTACACGATGCCGCAGCGTCGGCAGCGCGATTTCCACCACGTCGTCCGGAACGGCGTAGTCGCGACCCCGGAAGGCCGCAAGACGCCGCGCTCCCTGCATCAACGCCAGCCCGGCCCTGGGAGATGCGCCCAGGTGGAACTGCGGCCACCGCCGGGTGGTCCGCACGACCGAGTTGATATAGTCCAGGAGCCTCGGCGCCATGGTTACGGCATCGCATTCCTTCGAAATCTCCACGACCTCCTCGGCGGTCGTGACCGGTTCCAGGTCGGCGATCCGACCGTCCAGGTCCTCCTGTACGGCATGCATTCGGAGAATGGCCGCCTCTTCCGCCTCGGAAGGGTAATCGAGCACCAGTTTGAACATGAACCGGTCGAGTTGAGCCTCCGGAAGATTATAGGTTCCCTCCGATTCGATCGGATTCTGCGTCGCCAGCACCAAAAACGGACGCTGGAGCTTGTGGCTTTTCCGCTCGATCGTCACGCGGTATTCCTGCATGATCTCCAAAAGGGCCGCGTGCGTCTTCGCCGGAGAGCGGTTGATCTCGTCCGCCAGCAGCAACTGGGTGAATACCGGACCCGGCCGGAATTCGAACTCCTGCGTCTTCATGTTGAAGACCGGTGCGCCGGTGACGTCCGACGGCATCAAATCGGCCGTGAACTGAATCCGCCCGCACTGGCACCCCAGAACGCGTCCCAGGGTTCGTACGAAGAGCGTTTTTCCCAGTCCCGGCACGCTTTCAATCAGAACGTGCCCTCCGGAGAACAACGCCGCCAAGGCGCCCGTGACCAATTCCTCCTGCCCGACGAATATCCTGCCGACCTCCGAGCGAATCCGCTCAAACAGCTCTCGCGTTCGGGTCATCGCACCGGACGGCGGCCGCTCCGAAACGGACGCGGCCGAAACGGCCTCGATCGGGTCGTCGGGGGGTTGATGAAGGGGTTGGGGGTCGAGAGGAGCGGGCGAGTCGTCCGGCATGGTGAAGTTCCTGGGTATACTACCAATTCCTTATCGCGGCGAAATACGTGTTGGTCAGGCGAGCGGAGAGACGCTTCACTTCTTCTTCAAGATGCGAAAATCATCGAAGCGGATCCAGTGTTCGGCGTCCTTCGGACCGTGCCAACACTGGATGCCGACTTGATCCGTGTTCGCCGGTGGAAGGGGGCCCTCGAAGGCCGTCAGGAATTCTCCCTTGCCGTCGGGCCGGTACTGGGCCGTGACCTTTTCGCCGTCGACCACCAGCCGGAGTTGCACCGTCTTCGCCTCCATCGGCTTCTTGCCGGGAAAGACATAAAGCTCCCCGTCAATCCGCTCCTTGACGAATTTGAAGACCAGCCTGCCGTCCTGCATCCAGTAGATCCCGGTCTGCTCGTATTGTTGCGTCGGATCGGACTTGCTCGTAAGCGTCACCTCGATCGCCCAAATGCCGCACCTCCGGTCCGGAGCCTTCCGCCAGAGCACGTTTCTCGCGTCGTTACCGTGCTCCGGCTCCATGAGAATCTCCAGCCCGCCGTCGACGATCCGCCATTTCTCCGGTGACTCGCGCAACCACGACCACCCGGGCTTCAACTCTCCATCGAAGGGCTCTTCAAACACGGGAACGAATTCATCGGCGGACATGACGGCACTCGAAGGCAACAGCAGAATCAGGATGGCAAAGAATGGCTTCATCTTGGGCCTCGCTTTCTTAAGATGGGGTAAACGTTGATCTTATCACCATACCCGACGGAAACCGGCGGGTCAAATCCCCCCCTCCCTTCCGGTGGGGCATGAATGCATGGCATGGGTTGGTTCATCGACGCCAACACCCCGGGCTTTCCATGGCATTTTGTTCGGATGTTGATTAGAATTGGGGGGTTACAAGATGATTTCCTCGACAAGGTCCGACTACCTCCCATGCGACTCTTCTCCGTTTCGCTCCCCATTTTGGTGATTTTCTGTCTTTTCCGTTCGCCGTCCGCCGTCGCCGTGGAACTAGAGATCGCCAATTTCGATTTCGGCGGGGAATTCGGTTCGTCCGGGGCTTCGTTGTCCAAGCTGGGATCGAACCGTTTTCGTATTCAGTTGAGCCACGCGCCGAACCATCCGGAATGGCCGAACCTGTGCCAGTTCACCCTCACCGGGGCGGTCGGAGCGTCGTTGCGGTTGGAGGGAGCGTCGACCGGTTTGCGGCAGTTCGGGAGCTGGTCTTACGACCGGGTGAATTGGAACCCGGTCATCCCCGACGGATCCGGCGGGATCACCTTCCCGCAGTTCACGCGGGATACGGTCTATTTCGGTTGCGAAGTCCCGTTTTCCCATGAGATGATTCTGGAGCATCTGGCGGCGCGGGAGTCGCATCCGGACGCGACGGTTCATTATCTGGGCGATTCTCTCCAGGGACGGCCGATATACCGGCTCACCGTGGCCGACCCGTCCGGCCCCTACGCGGAGGAATCGCGTTGGGTGCATCATTTCGTGAACCAGCATACCGACGAAGGGAACGCCATTTGGCGGATCGCCGGCGCGGTCGACTGGCTTCTGAGCGAGGAGGGGGCCGCCTGCCGCCGGACGAGCGTCTCGCACTTCGTGTTGACGATCAACCCGGATGGTCCGGCGAACGGCTACCGCCGGACGAATACCCAGGGGATCGACATGAATCGGGCGTTTTCCGTCACCGGCTGGCAGAACAGTCCGGCCCATGAATCGGGCCTGGTCCAGAAGGACATGGAGGCGCTCGACAAAATCGGCAACGGCCTGACGACCACCTTTTCCATGCATACCTGGGAGGGACCGACCGTCGACACGATGCTGCGACCGGGCGACGAAATGGGAACGGTCGTTGGAAGCTGGACCGAGTTTCGCGACCTGTTGGCGGCGAACGACACTCAAAAACTGTTTTCGAGTCTGACCGCGCTGACGAGCACTCCGACCCCCACGCACTGGACGAGTGGCACGCACGTGGAATTCGGCACCAGCGCGTTCTGCGTGGAGGGGGGCGCGGCGATCTACACGAAGGAAGAGAACCTCGCCGCCGGTGCCGTCCTCATGGAGACGCTTCACGACTTCTACGGCACGCCCCCGGTTCCGCTTCCCGGCTCGTCGAACTATGCCGAGAGGGTTGCCGCGCATGGCCCGGCCGTCTACTTCCGCCTGAGCGAGCCGGCCGGACAGGCGGCCGGCGCTCCCCTTCAAAACGACGGAACGATCCTCAGTCTCGGCGCGACGTGGGGCATCGCCGGGTCCGCGGATAGCGCTCCCACTTCCGGCGCGGTGGGGCCTAATCCCGGTACGCTCGTCCACGGTCGCCCTCTGGCGGGGTTTGAGTCCGACAACACGGCCGCGCGGTTCACGGGGCGTTCGATCGCGGACGCGGACCTCCTCGAGATCGGGAAAACGCCCGCTTTGGATACGAGCCGTTTTACCTTCAGTTGCTGGTTCAAGGCCGACTCCGCCATGGAAAGCTGGGCACGACTTTACGCGACCGATCCGGCGTACGCGAATTTCTTCCAGATCGTGATGAACGAAGGGCATTTCTATCTGGCGACGAATCCCGATAACGGGGCGGCGGACGTCGCCCGGAATTTGGACCTCGCGTTTAATGACGGGGCTTGGCACCATCTGGCGGTCGTCCGCGACGGGCCCGACGCGGCGAATGCGGCGATCTACATCGACGGCGAGGCCATTCCCCTGGAGGCCTACGACGGTTTCTTCAGCGGCGGAACCTCGACGCGCATCGGCGCGAGGACGACCGGCTCGCACGCGTTCTCCGGCATGATGGATGAAATCGCCCTCTGGCGCCGTGCGCTCGGTCCTGCCGAAATCGTGGCGATCTATGAAGCGGCTTTCACGAGCGGCCTGCTGCCGGGCGACCTCAACGGCGACGGCCGCGTCGACAGCGCCGACCTCGACGGAATCCGCGCGGCATGGGGAAACATCACCGCCCCGGGCGACGTCGCCGCCGGAGATCTCTCGGGCGACGGCGTCGTCGGCAGCGCCGACTTGGACCTCGTCCGCGCGAACTGGGGACGCTCGCTCGGCGCCGCGGCCGTCCCGGAACCGGGGCTGGCGGCGCTGGCGGCCTTGGGTGCCGTGTTGCTGACACGGCGGCGCCGGTGAAAGGTGAAGGATGAACCGGCGAGGTGGATCGAGTGTCCGCCCACGGCTCGTACCGGAACGACCAGAAAGGACTCAAGAACCGCGGATGGCCGGTTTGAAGGAATGGAGTTCAGGATCGAACGGACGCGGGATAACGGCGGTTCGTGCCGCCGCCGCGGTGCTTTTCGCCGCGATTCTTCTGGCCGGGGTTGCCTCGTTTCTCTGCCGGAATCGTAGGAACTCCATCGCCGAAGCGACCTTGGAGGAACGGGTCCGAACCGCCACCGTGGAGAAATTCCGTCCGGTGGATCCCGGAGAAGAGAAAGACGGCCAAGGAGAATCGCTACCGCCCCCGGTAGCCGACCTTGGGCGGCGCGAGATCGTCATCGGGCCCGATGCGTTGAGCGTGGACGAACCGAATGCGCGGTTTTCGGACGTCGATTTCGTTTATGTCGGAAATACGGAGGACGGCGGGAAGGAAACGTCCACGCCCCGTTCCATCCGGCTCCTTTCCTCCCGAGCGACGTTCGAACGATGCACGTTTCGCCCGCGGGGAGGCACCGCCGCGCCGCCAATGGCGATCGTCTGGGACTTCCCGGGCGAATCGAACGAACCGGACGAACCGCGGCTTCTCACCGGCAAGCTCGTCTTTCGCGATTGCATCTTCGCCGGCCTTGCCGGCGCGGTCGCGTGCGATCCGCGGTGTTCACTCGTCTTCGAATTCGACAATGTCCTCCACCTTTGCGGACCTCTCGTCCGGGCGCGGAGTTTTCCCGCGGCGGACTCGCCCTTTCTGATCCGTCTTTCCCGATGCACGCTTCGCGAGTCGGGGCCGCTGATCCTATGGAAAAACCTTTCGCCGCGCTCGAAGCGAATGCCCGGTCCGATCAGGGTCGAGGCGAAGGCCTGCGTCTTTGCGCTCGGTTCCGGGGCCGGCCTGTTCGGGGCGGAAGAGGGTCGGTTCACGGAGGGAATCGTCGCCCGTCTGACCTGGACCGGTGAGGGGAGCATCCTCGCCCCCGGCTCGCCGATTTTCGTCCCCTTCTCGCAAAGCGAAGAAGACGCGGCCGTCCGCGGCCTGGTCCGAAGTACCATCGGCTTCGCCGGCCTGCCGACCAACCGGCCGGATGACAACGCGGCGCGAGAGTGGCGAGCACCGCTGAAGACCCCCGCCCCCCCGGGGATTGTTCCCTCCCGGATTCGCGGACTTCGGAGGTGCTCGACCCTGGGGACGAGAACGGAATCGCGCGGGGACTGATTCGATCTCCGTCACGTCAAGTCAGCGGAGCATCCGGTGAACCGGAACAAGTGCTTGGTAGAGGCTTTCAAAGACGGCGGCGCGGTCGGTGTAGAGCGCGTGATTCGCCGGAATCGGCTCGACTATCCTCCCGGGGCGGCGCAGGGCGTCGTAGGCCGACTCGATCTCGGAATAGACGCCTGTCCCCAGGCCGGCGAGCATGGCCGCTCCCAGCGCGACGGCTTCGTCGGCGGTGGCGATCTCAATCGGCCGGTCGAGGATGTCGGCCTTCGCCCGCAGCCAGATAGGGTTCTTCGTCCCGCCGCCGACGGCGATGATTCGCTCCGTGGTAAACTCGAACGACCGCTCCATCGCGCCGACGATTTGGGCGAACTCGAAGGCGAGTCCCTCGATCATGGCGCGGAGCATCCGGTGTTTCGTCGTCGTGTTGCGGATCCCGACGAAAACGCCGGAGGAGGCCGGATCGACGATGGGGCAGTGGCTGCCGGACATGTGCGGAAGGTACAGCAGTTCGTCGGAACCGGGGGCGATCCCGGCGGCCTCTTCCAGGAGATGCTCCCAGACTGGCCGTCCGTCCGCCTTCGATTGCTCTTGTGCCTCGCGGCCGAACTCGCGCCGGAACCACTCCAGTTGCTCGGCGGCCACGGTCGCGCCCATGGCCGCCCAGCGGCCCGGGGCGACGTGGGAATCGACCAGGATGGCACTTTCGAGCACCTCCGGTGCCAGGACGGGGCGATCAAGCGAGGTAACGACCATCTCCCACGTCCCCATGGTCGACTGAATCACTCCCGGCTTGAAGACGCCGGTCGGCAGCATTCCGCAACAGTAGTCGTGCCCCCCCAAGACCACCGGCGTTCCCTGGGGCAGTCCGGTCCGCTCCGCCGCGGCCGCGTGGACTTCGCCGATGACCGTTCCGCTCGGCTTGGGATCGCAAAGCCAATCGCGGGTCAGCCCGACCTCCTCGATGAGGAGGTCGTCCCAGGTTTGGGTCGTCTGATTGAACAGAAGCGTCGTGGAGGCCATGCTGTAGTCGGTGGCCAGCTCGCCGCAGAGCATGGTGTTGATGAAGTCCTCGATAAGGACCCACTTGTGCATCCGGTCTAGAATCTCCGGGTGGTGTTCCTTCATCCACAGCAGCCTCAGCGCCGAGTTGAACGGCCAGATTTGATTGCCCCCCACGGCGAACTGCCGCTCTCGGCCGACATGCTCCAGCCACCACTCATACTGCGGTGTCGTCCGGGGGCAATGCCAGGCGATGAGCGGATAAAGAAACTCGCCGTTTCGTCCCATCGGCAGGCCGTCCATCCCCATTCCGGTGACGCAAACGCCGCGAATTCGCTCCGGCTCGTCCAATCGGCCGATCGCCTCCGCCAGGGAATCGGCCACGCCGCCATAGAGCTGCTCCGGCCGCCAGACGGCCCAGTCCGGATGGTCCGGCTCCGGGTGGAACAGCTCCGTCGGCCGCGACGCCCCCGCGATCTGTTCGCCGTCGGCCGAAAAGACGACCGCCTTCAAATTGGTGGAACCGAGATCAATGCCGACCAGATAATCCATCGTTCATCGTCCTCACTAGAGATTTCGAAGACCTTCCATTTGCGCCATCACGAAAACGCGGGGATCGCGCCGGACGGTTCGAAACCGTCGAGCTTCAGCGGGTACGTCCCGTACGCGCGGATGGCGCTGAGCATGGCCAGGTAGTTTTCCGGTTTGACCTTCGAGTGGATCGAGTTGCTGGAGGAGACGATCAGCCCCCCTCCTTCACCGGCTGCGGCGATGACCCGTTTCGTCTCCTCGACGACCTCGGCCATCGTGCCGAAGGTGAGCGTGTGGGCGCAGTCGACGTTCCCCTTCATCGCGAAGCGGTCGCCGAAGCGCCGCTTCATGTCGCCGATGTCCATCCCGGAGATCGGGTCGATCGGGTCGAGACAGTCCATGCCGATCTCGACGATCATGTCGACGAGCGGACCCAAGTTGCCGTCGGTGTGTTTGACGGTCATCAAGCCGAACTCCTTGAATCCGGCGAAGACCCGTTTCACGCCGGGGAGGAGCATCTCCCTGAAGGTCGCCGGCGACATGAGAGGCCGCTCGGTCGAAGCGTAGTCGTCGCCGGTCATGACGAAGTCGGCCCCCAGCCGGGCACACTCCCGGGCGAAGGCGATGTTCATTTCCACCGACATATCGATTACCCCCTTGGCCAACTCCGGCTCCGCAACCAGGGCCATGAGAAAATCCTCGTACCCCAGAAGGGCTCTGGGGATCGAGAAAACGTCGTTGAGATGCACGCCGATGGCCAATTTCCCTTTGTAGCGGTCGACCAGTTTTTTCAGGCTCTCAAAACGCCCCGGGGCATTCGGATCGGGCGGTTCGTAGTTCCTCAGGTCGTCGAGCGTCTTGATCGGTCCTTCCACGGGGAACGAGTACTCTTCCTCGTTTCGCTCGAGGATCACGCCGTACTCGTTCCGCCAGCGGTTTTCGCCGATCCGCTCGCGGCGGATGTCCGGCGCGGTCAGAATCGCGTCGTGGCCCATTCGCAGGGTGAACTCCTCCATCGAGCACCCGGGCAGAATCGCCTCCCGGACGTGGTGGTCGAGGATCCATTCAAAATGGGGGATGCGATCGGGCTGTTCGTTGCGGAGCACGCACAAGACGCGCTCGGCGGAAGTCATTTCGGCCATTGGATATTGCCAATCGGAAGCCCCAAGGGGGCGACAGGTAATAGCCTAGGGCGTCAGCCCTAGGGGCATGATGGAGCATATACGTAATTCAAGCCCCAACGGGGCGGCACATGTTACGGCGTTGATGTATCGCCCCGTTGGGGCTTACCATTTTTGGATGTCTCAGTATTCCTAGGGCTGACGCCCTAGGCTATTTCTTGCCGCCCCGTCGGGGCTCTTCTTTCCTCTCAGTTTTGGCCTCGAACGGCCTTTCGCGCGCGTCCCATCGCGTCGGCGGCGAGAAGTGCGTCGATGACGTCCTCCTTCGTCACGGCGAACGGGAAGTTCTGGGTCAGTGAACCTTCGGCGGCGCAGGCGCCGGCGATGATTTCGAGACGCTCGCGGCCGATATCGGCGAGATTCAGGTCCTCGAACGTAACCGGCAGGCCGACGGCGATTTCGAAGTCGACGATGTCGTGCGCGGTATGCGAGTCCATTTCGTCGTCGAGGCAAAGCTGGGTGATGATCCCGAAGCCGACCTTCTCGCCGTGCATCAGGTGGTGAGTCTCCGGGAATACCGGCAGGATGTTCGCCACGTCGTGGGCCGTGCAGACGCCGCCGCTTTCGAAGCCGAGGCCGGACAGGAGGACGTTCGCCTCGATCACCTTCTCGACCGCCGGCGTGCAGGCGCCGCACTCGACGGCCCGTTTCGCCTCCACGCCGTATTCCAGGAGCGTATCGAACCCGAGTTTCGCCAGGTGGAGCGCGGCCATGGTCGAGAGGGCCCCGCCGAGGTTGTTCGCGCGCGACCGGTAGGCGGCCTCCGCCTCGATCCAGGTCGCCAGGGCGTCCCCCATGCCGGAAACGAACGCCTGGACCGGTCCCTTGGCGATGATCTCGGAGTCGACGAGGACGATCTCGGGGTTGAACGGCCAGCAGTCGAACCCCATGCAGTTGCCGTCGTCGTCATACCAGACGGTCGCGGCACTGGTGGGAGAGTCGTTGCTGGCGATGGTCGGGACGGTCATGACGCGGATCGACGTCAAGACGGCGGCCCCCTTGGCCACGTCGAGCGTCTTGCCGCCGCCGATCGGGATGATCACCTCGATCCGCCTGTCGCGGACAATTTGGGCCAGCCGCTGGGCCTCGGCGTGCGTCGTCTCCCCGGCGAACCGCTCGTAATGGACCTCCTCGAAGTCCTGACAGTGCATACTCGCCTTGACCGCCTCGCCGACGAGCCCTTCGACGAACTCGTCCCAGACGATCATCGCCCGCGGCGCGATCATCCGCGAGTATTGCCCGATTTCATGGATCACGCCCCGCCCTTGAATGTACTTATGAGGAGAAAGAAAAATCCGTTTCATGGGTTTGGTCCGTTTGGGTTAATGGTTTGAATGGAAAAACGGGGGGTCCCCTCACCGTGACTCTCGCGAACGACTATCCATTCACGATTGGAATGTCCCTTGCCCCGCGGAACATTCGTTTGAGGTGCTCCGCCATTAGCCGGGGGCTGTTGCGGAAGGCATCGATGGTGCTGCCGGCGATGTGGGGCGTGAGCGTGACGTTGTCGAGCGCCAGAAGCGGATGATCCTCCGGCAGCGGCTCCGTGTCGAAGACGTCGAGCGCCGCTCCGAGGATTCGACGCGCCCGCAAGGCACGGACGAGGGCCGCCTCGTCGATCAGCCCGCTCCGCGCCGTATTAATCAAGACGGCGCTCGGTTTCATCAGGGCCAGCTCCCGCTCGCCGATCAAATGCCGGCTTTCTTCCGTCAGCCGCGCATGCAGGCTCACCGCGTCGCTCTCCTTCAGGAGCGTGTCGAGGTCCACCCGGGTGCCGGGCGTGTTCTCACCGTAGGGATCGTACACGAGGACCTTGCCGCCGAACGCCTCGACGTAACCGGCCATCAGCCGCCCGATCATCCCGCACCCGACCAGGCCGATCGTTTTACCATGGACTTCCGGAATGGCGTTCTTGTTCGGGTAATCCCGCGTCCAGACGCCCCGCTTGAGTCGTTCGTGCGACCGGGCGATATTGCGGAACTCGGCCAGGAGCATTCCGAAGGCGCACTCGGCGACCGCCCTGGCATTGCGGCCCGGCGTGTTGAGAACCCGGATGCCCCGCGCCGCGGCGCAAGGAAGGTCCACGTTTTCAACGCCTCCTCTTAGGACGCAAATCCACTTCAATTTCGCCGACGCCCCGATGAAGCGGCGGCTCACCGGAGCGAACTGGACGACGAGGATATCGAACCGCTCCAGGCCGGATGTAACCTCGTCCGGCAGCGGGACTGCCTCGGGTCCCCCGGACTCGATCTGGAGGTTAGCCTCTTGAAGCTCGACCAGCGACTCGTGCTCCCACCTCCGCACTTCGACCTCGATCCCTTCCTCCTTCAAGGAAGCAAGCCCGTCGCGCATGAAATCGTAGGGGATGTAGGTGTCGCTGATGGCAAGTAGGTGTTTTGGCATGGGGTATTCAAGCGTAGTTGCGGGCAGGGGTTCGGGGGGTGTCGGGGTTGAGTTGTGGAATTGAGACGGCCGTCAGAGTCGTGGGACGCGGTGGGTTCCGGGTCCTTCCTTTGTGCTCCTTGTGTTCTGTCTTGCAATTCGTTGTCTCGCCCTTGCAGGGCTTCCTTGTGGCGTGGGCCCGGTAACCCAGGGCGTTGCCCTGGGCTGACACGTTGGGCCCCTTCGTGGCATACTTGCGGTCGACTCCTCCGTGATGGGAGGAGTCAATACTGCAACACGATCCTCTCTGTTCTTCCTTCTCTGTGGCCTCCGTGCTCTCTGTGGTTTCCCGTCTTCCGTTCTCACGCGTGTCCGTCAGACCCGCACAGCTTGATCTTCTCTTCAATCACGCCGCTGAGTTCCTCTTTGATCGGGCGGAACATCTCTTCCGGCAGCGGGTCGGGACGATTGTGGATGGTCGCGGAACGTTTCAACCCGCGGTACATCGCCTGGCGTTCGTCGGCGAAGATGTTCAGCTTGCAGATGCCGTTTCGGATCGACTCGCGGATTTGATCGTCCGGCGTGCCGGAACCACCGTGGAGGACCAGCGGGATGGAAACCGCCTCGCGGAGTTCCTTGAGCCGCTCAATATTCAAGGTCGGCTCCGATTGGTACGTCCCGTGGGCCGTGCCGATGGAAACCGCCAGGGCATCGACGCCGGTTTGCTTGACGAACTCGACCGCTTCGCTCGGTTCGGTCAGGACGTTTCCCTTGTGCTCGCTCTGTCTGAGATCGAACCCGCCGACGAAACCCAGTTCCGCCTCCACGCTCACTCCGTGCGGGGCGGCCAGTTCGACCACTTTCGCCGTCTGGGCGATGTTCTCCTCGAATGGCAGGGCGGAACCGTCGATCATCACCGAAGTGAACCCGAGATCGATCGCCTTCTTGGCGTTGTCGAGCGAGCTGCCGTGGTCGTAGTGGAGGACGATGGGGATGTCGTGGTGTTCGGCGACGGCGCGGACCAGCCCGGCCATGTAGACCCAGCCGTTGCCGCCGTCCGATTCCAGTTCCAGGTCGAGGCACATCATGATGACCGGCGACCGCAGCCGTTCGGCCGTCTCCAGGATGGCTCGCACCATGACGTCTTCCGTATAATCGAAGCCCGGCACCGCGTAGCGGCCTTCCCGCGCGGCGGGCAGAATTCCTTTGAGCGTGGTTAGCATGCGTGGAAAGCATCTCCTATTGGTTGTGGCATGTATCTACCGCATCAGCATTCCGCCGGTCACGTCATAGGTGGCGCCGGTGACATAGCTCGCCCTGTCGGAACAGAGGAACGCCACCACGGCGGCCATTTCGCTCGGATCCGCCATCCGGCCCAGCGGAATCCGTTTTCTGTATTCCTCTTCGTGGCGTTCCCACGCGCCGCGGGTCATCTCGGTCTTCATGAAGCCGGGGGCCAGGCAGTTGACGTAAATCCCCGCCGCAGCCACCTCCCTCGCCAGGGACCGGCTGAAGACGACCAGTCCCGCTTTCGAGGCGGCATAGTGCGCGTGGCCGGTAGTCGAACCGTGGAACGCCGCCTGCGAGGCGATATTGACGATCCTCCCCGGCGTCTTGCGATCCAGCCAACGCCGGACCGCTTCGCGGCAGACCAGAAACGGGGCCGTCAGGTTGACCTGCTGGACCGCGTTCCACTCCTCTTCGGTCGTGTCCTTCACCAACCCCGTCGGCCAGACACCCGCGTTATTTACCACGACGTCGATATTGCCGAGTCTCTTTTCCGTTTCTTCAAACGCCCGGAGAATGTCGGCCTCGCGGCTGAGATCGCCCGCCACGGCGGCGGCTTCGGTTCCGAATTGCTCGCGCAGCGACACAACCAGAGCCACCGCTTCGTCGGTCAGATCGGCTCCCTTTTCCAGGTTGCGATAGTAGAGAACGGCCACCTTCGTCCCCTCCTCGGCCAGGCAGCGGCAGATCGCCGCCCCCAGACCGCGCGACCCGCCGGTGACGAGGGCCACTTTGTCTTCGAGGTGCAAATCCATTGCGCGGTTCCGTTGCGCCTACTTGTAGATAACGGTGAACATCACGTGCCAGCCGTCGCCGCCGATTTGGCCCTTTCTCTCGGTCTCGATGTCGACGGGGCCGATCTCCCCGGCGCAGTAGCACCCGAAGAGGGGCAGGCTTTTCCCGAGCGACGCCTGCATCGCGGCAAGTTCCTCTTCGTAGTTCTCCAACTTGCTCCGGCGCCCGGCACAGTTGAAGGCCAGAACGCCCGCGATTTGGGGTTTCGCGGAGGTCTTGCCGGCGATCTCCAACGCCGTCGCCATTCCCTCCTTCGCCGAGAGGATCACTGTTTCGTTCGTCTTCGCCTGGCGTCCGACCAGGGCCGTCTTGAAGTCGCCGCGGAGATGGACCGCGACGACGCCATCGGTCAACATTCGCCCTTGATAATAGACGAACGTCTGCCCGGCGTTTTTGTTGGCGCTTCCGCCGGTGAGGGGGTAGTCGGCGCCGGTGACCTTCTGGATACCCTCTACCAGCGGCGCGTTCTTCGGCGAGTGGGCGTCGGCCAGGCAGATCAGCAGGCTACCTTCGGACGTCTCGTCCGCGGACGGACCCAGTTGTTCGGCAAGCGCCTGCCCTGCCTCCTTCAGTCGCCGGTCGATTTCGGCCTGATGCTCCTGGTAGACGAGCTTGCTCGTCTTGGTGTTTTCAACGACGGCCGTCTTCACCTCGATCTTCCCGCCGATCCCCAGCAACCCCACCGCGTCGTAGTCCGTACATCCTTCCTGCGTGAAGGAACCGTAGGTCGCCAGCCCGAAGATACTCTCCGCCGGCAAGACCTCCTTCAGCCCCTCCAGCATCGCCTTCTTGGCCTCTTCCCCCTCGAAGCACTCCGAGAGGAGCACCACCTCCGGCGGTGCGCCGCCGAACTCTTTAAGCAACAGCTCGGCCGCCGTCCGTCCCGCCGTCCGCGGGTCTTCATCCTCGTCGACTACCGAGACGGCGCGGAGGACCGGGCCGGTTGGTTCGGAGTCCTCGGCCGCCGGGGTCGCCGTACAACGGAAAACGACCGGCATCAAAACGAAAAGGACCACCTTGGCAATGATTCGCGAATGGGACGCACTCATGGATTCTTCCTCCTCTTTTCCGGGCTATCAATACTTCGACGAACACATCCCCCAGGGAATCCGGGCCGTATAAGGGCTCCAATCCTCCGGAACCGGCTTCCACCAGATGCTCCATGCGTTCCGGTCGCGCTGCGAGGGCCAGAGCCCGACCGACGCGCCCCAATCGCGGACCCCGGTCCCGTCCGGATCATGCACGAGAAACGAGAAGCAAAACGCCCTCCCCTCGCTCGGCCGGAGCACATCCCGCATCGGCCCCCAAGGAATAGAGCATTCGTAACGGGTGGTTTTGCCCTCTCGCGTGACGCGGCATTTCGCCTTTGCCTCGGGATTCCATACCACGTGGTCTTCTTGCTTGACAAGCCGGTAGCAGGTCCCGCCCCCTTCGCCTCCCCCCGCGACGATGAGGTACTCGAATCCTTCCTGTCCGGGCTTCTCCGCGCCGAACGCAAGCTGGACCGCGTCGCCGTATGCGGCCTCGTCGTCCGACCCCGGAAAAACGGCGGGGCGGAGCCGGTCTTCTTCAACCTCCACGAGAACCGAAAACGCGCGGCGGCTCCAAAACGTCTTGACGACGGTTTCCTTCAAGCTGGAACCGTCCTCCTGAACGCTGCGCACCGGTACGGAGTCTGCCCAGTCGTCCGCCTCCCCGTCGATATTCGGGGCTGAGTACGGGGCAGTCGCCACGACCACTTCCTGCCGAACCGTGACATCCGGCTTCCCTTCCTCGCGGAAGCTCACCTGGATCGGGTAACGATTTTCTTCCGCGGACTTCGCCCGCTGGACGTTGAAGGCGACTCGCACCACTTGATCCGGCGAAATCTCGACTTCATGCTCCGGCGGCGAAAGCAACCAACCCTCCGGGGTCTTGAGTCTGAGCGTTCCCTTGCGACTCCGGCCTCCCGGGTTCTTCACCGCGACGAACAGAATCGGACCGTGCGATGGCGTCACCAACATCGGTTCGATCTGAAACAGAAGGACCTCGGCGGATCGCTCGTCCGCTGCATCTTCAGCCGCGACCGGGCCCGAGGGAAGAAGCCCGAGCGCGCCGCAGAACCACACAAAAACCAAGGAAAACCGGTAAATCGCCACGACCGCCTGGTTACTCCATATTCGCATTCATCGTCCCCAACCACCGGTAGGGTACCACAAATCCCGTGGGAAGCAATCCCACCCCCCAAGAGTGGCGGACCTCAAATCCCGGGCGCCACCGTCTTGTCGCAGACGAACCCGGACATCGCCTCTCAAA
>CAZFQG010000084.1:0-19375 GCA_964520785.1 uncultured Planctomycetaceae bacterium
CAATGTTACTCGGCTACCGCAACAAATGGACAGGTAGCTCAGTTGGTAGAGCACGGGACTGAAAATCCCGGTGTCGGCGGTTCAACCCCGCCCCTGTCCACTTGGGCCACGTCTTGAGGACGTGGCTTTTTTTGTTTCCAGATGGGTCGGCTCGTCAAAGGGGCGGTGCGAGTGGAATCGAGCAGTCGCCGCGTCGCGCGACGTCCCCCTAGCGCGCCCCTAATTTACAATCGAGGCGAATTCGGGATAATTCACGGTTTATTGTATTTCGTCGGTGGAGCATTCGCCCCCGCGAAGCGGTTTGGAGTTTGGTAAACGGAGAGAAAAATGATGTTCAGAAACTTAAATGCGTCGTTCCTGGGAATCACGGGAACGCAAAGCGAGATCATCGAGTTGGTGCTGACGTACGGCTTCGATTCGGTCGATTTCGACGTCGTGGACTTTGCCAATCGCGCCAAACTGAGGGGAATCGATTATGCTCGCCGCTTGTTTGACAGCGCGAAGATTCGCGTCGGGACGTTCGCGTTTCCGTTTTCTTGGGAATCGGACGAGCCGGTCTTCCGCAAGGAGATGCAGCGGCTGTCGGAATATGCCCATGCGGCCGCGGCGGTAGGTTGCACGCGCTGCCTCGCCACCGTCGCTCCGGCGACGAACGAACGTCCTTACCACGAGAACTTCGAATTCCACCGGACACGTTTCGCGGAGATTTGCGAGGTACTTCAAGAGACGAATACTCGGCTCGGGATCGGTTATCGGGCGGCGCCGGAGCTGCGACAGGGGAAATCCTTTCAATTCATTCACGAGCACGACGCCCTGGGTCTGCTGCTGAACATGGTCGGCGCAACCAACATCGGCATGGTCCTCGACCTGTGGGACTACGTCGTCGCCGGCGGTACAGTCGAGAATATCGGGAGTATCCCGGTGAACCAGGTGGTGGCCGTGCAAATCGCCGAGATGCCGACCGATGTTCCGGTTTTCGACCTCAAGGAATCGAACCGGTTGCTTCCGGGGACCAGCGGCAAGCCGGATGTCGGCGAGGCGCTGCGGATTCTTCACGAGGCCGGATATGAAGGGCCGGTTACGATCAAGCCCTCGAAAGCATCGATCGACGCGCGCCGTCGCGACCCGATTGCCCGGAACGCGGGCCTGGCGATGAACAGAGTCTGGAAAGCGGCCGGACTACCCGGAACTCAGGCAACGGCGATCATCAACGCCGAGCGCGTTCGGGAGGAGAGGATCGCGTCCCAAGAGGATCGCGAAAGCGAGTCAAGTGAAGTAACAGCCGCGCCGGCGGCCTCGAACTGACGTCCCGTTTCATTCGCGCCGACCCCACCCGGTACTGTTCAAGCGAAGGCAAGAAACGGCAAACGCCCCGATCCGGTTCGCGGATCGGGGCGTCCGTCGTGTGTGACGCGAAAGCACGGCGTCTCCCGGACGACTCTAGCGATTGATTTCGATACCGACGTTGATTCCGTGAGTGAAAATATCCTCGCGGTTCTTGTCCATATCGATCCCCATGATCTTGTGCTTCACGGCGGTTTCCGAACCATCGAACAGATTGTAGGTGGTGACCGACGATCCGCGTACGAGACCGTCCATCCACATCCCATTCCAACCTGCCCGGAACGAAACCGAATTCGTGATCTGATAGGCGGCCTGCAGCCGGAGTTCGGCGGCCGGGGCCCACTCGCCCTGGAACTCGCGGTAGTTGAAGCCGGTGGACTGCAACATGCGGTACGGCGTGTATATCCGGTATTGCGTCATTGTCTCCGACAGCCCGCCACCGTCTCCGGTGTCGCCGTCTCCGGTGTCGCCGTCGCCGCCGTCGCCGCCGTCGCCGCCGGTATAGCCGTTGGCGAGTTCCGTTCCCAGTCGACCGCGCTGTCGGACCGTTTGAGCGTTGTAACCGGCCAGGAAGCGGCCTTCGCAGGAGAGCGTCCACCGATTGTACATTTTGAAGTAGCGGAAACCGATCTGCGGGCCGACGACGCGGTTCTGGGCGATGGTCGACCAGTAAGTATCGGAGAGGGCGGACCGGGGCGCGATTTGCAGCGTGCCGGTGCCGGCGGGGCTGGTTCCGGTGTCCGTGGTGTCGCCGTCGTCATCATCATCGTCGTCGTCATCATCGCCGGAAGGCGTCTCGCCTCCACGGCCGTCGAAGTAGACCCAACGATCCGTTCCGATCAGCTCCGCGCTGAAGGTGTCGTCGAACTGGAAGTATCTGGCTCCCATGAAGACTTCGAGATTTCCGCCGCCGTGGAACTGACGCAATCGCTTGAGATAATTCGCTTCCACGCTCCAGGTCTTCACCTTCAAGCGGAACTTGCCCTCGTCGAACGTCACCGGAAGGCGGCCGAGAGTCCCTTCCGTAATGGGGTCGACGGGAGGGGTCTTTTCATGGAACTGGTACAGCGCGGCTGCCGCATCCGTCGTTCCGTCCCCCGAGGCCGCGGCCCCGGAAATCAGTACCGGGGTATAACCGTAGAGCAAACCGTCCGTCGTGTTGTTCGAGTTGAAACAGACGTCGATCGCTCCGGTCACGTTGACCCGCTGGTTTGCCGTCCCGAAACGGTAGGTGCTGATGAACCACCCTTTCCCATCGCGGCCGACCCGGCCGAACTCGACACGCTGGCCATGCCTGTAATCGGCGCCGAAGAACGATGTGTCGTACGTGTTGAACTGCCGATAACTCGTCAGGTCGTCACGGTAGACCAGAATTCCCTCGGAGTTCGGATCGCCGATGTCGCTCTCGTCCGGCTTCGGAATCCAATAGCCAAGGTAGTCGAAATTGAAGAAATAGCCGACATTCGGTTGTTTTCCTCGCCCGTAGCTGCTTAAGTCGGCCGGTCTCCACAGTTCCATGGTCTCCAGGTTCTGCGCCGCGGCCGTCGACGCAAGGGCGGTGACCATCACCAAGGCTAATAGCCGTTTACTATTGTGCTTTCGCGACATGATTCTCTCGTCCACTTCGGTACTAAACCATGTGATTGAACGGCCCGGGGAATACGTCCGGAAAATCCCGGGCAATCCGGTTGCGAGAGTAGTATCGGACACGCGTGATGAAACAGTTGAGAAAGAAAGGTAAACTCTACCGGAAATAACGCCTATTTTGGTTTTCGAGCGTTATAATGGGCGATTTGCGTTAACCGCGCCGCGGAAGCGGCCTGCAAAAAACGAATCCAAACTACCCAAATTCGCGCCGGATTCGCACAACAATCTGCTCAACGTACTCCGAGGGATATTGCCGACCCGGCGATATTCGACAACGCTCAACTCTGCAAGAAGGACGGAATGAGAACAATGGGAACAATGGGGGATTCCGGAGAACCCGAACGCCGCACGAGGTCCAAGGGACCACCTCCCCAAGCGGTTGCCCACGTTACCCAGGGAATTGGGCTCACGCGAATCCGCATTCAAGAAGTCGTTTCTGCGACCATGATGATCGGATGGTACGTCAGGCTGACTCCGTTGGCATCGCGGAAGAGGCGGTCGTAATTAGCATAGAAGTCCCGAAGCACGGCGGAGGTCCAACGGCGGCCGGAAAGGCCGGTTACCCCCGTCCGCCGGAGGTGGTGGAGGACGTCTTGTGGCGAGTCGAAGTAGAGGCGGCGGATGGTCTCCTCGGCCAGACGAACGCGGAATCGCTCGCCTACCACCCTCTTGAGTTGGTCGATCGATCGATACGCCAGTCCCGCGCCGGAGAGCCGGGCCGTCTCGCGCAGGTTCTCGGGACCGAACGTAGAAAATGCGAGGACCGCGCCGGGGTTCATCTTCGCGCGAAGTCTCTCCAGCACGTCCGGCAAATCGTCGAGCCACTGGACGACGGCGTTCGAAACGACGAGGTCCAGACGGTCCGGCACCGTGATACTCTCGATGTCGCCCGGGAGGAAGACGCTTCGTGGAATTCCGCCGGCAAGCGACTCGCACTCTTCGACGAGGTCATTAATAACGAGCGAATCGTAGTCGAACGCGGCGGCAAGCCGCTCGGTAAGAAGCCCGCTGCCGCAGCCGAATTCGAGAACCCTCGGAAAACGGCGGCGCCCCCGCGCGGCCAGGGCGCGGAGCAGCCGCTCGGCCATCTCGCGCTGTACGAGGGCGTGCTCGGAATACGAGGGGAGGCTCCGCTCGAAACGGAGCCGGACGAGCCGTTTGTCAATCCTCACCAAGGGCGAAAACCTCCTTCCAGGAAGTCAAACCGGCGAAGACGTAGTGCGATGCCGCTGCTTCGGTGATTTCTGCGCCGGCCTCGGTCCAGCACTTCGCTTGTGCGGCCGGAGGAAAGACGCGGTCCTTACAGCCGATGAACGCGCGACGAAAGAGGCGGTTTCCCGTTATCCTCTTCTCGGCGACGCGCCGACCGACGGCTAGTAGCTCCTCTCGTTGAGATTCGACCGAGCGCCGCGGCGCGCTCTTCAGAAAGAACGCGAGCGCGGCCGGATCTCCACACATCCGCCGATAAAACCGCGGCCGCGTCGCTTCGCTCCAAAGGGCGGCGGTCTGCTCGAAACGAACCGGCGGAATGCCGCATTCGGCATCCACGGGGCGGAGCGTTCCGTTGATCGCCAGAGCGTCCTCGAACGCGACGGCGGACCCGCCGAACGACTCTCGCGCTACCCAGACGCCCAAAGACCACGCGGCCAGCGTGACGCGGGCGTAGGAGCCGAGCAATTCATCCAGGACGGCCCGTTCCGGCGGTTCGGTGTAGTCGTAGCACAACAGCACATCCGCTCCTTCCGGTTCGAGGTGCGCGGTGGGCCGCTCATCCATTCCCCATCCGGTGAAGAAAAGAATCAGCCGCGACGCGTTCTCTCGATGAATCAAAAGCGTTTTCATAAAGCCGAAAGCACCTCGTCGACGTCACTCTCGGTCAAATCGGCGTGCAGAGAGAACCGCAGCCGCGCAGTTCCTGGTGGAACGGTCGGAGGGCGAATCGCGAAGACGCGGATTCCCGCGTCGCGAAGTCGCGAGGCCAGTCGGACCGCCCCGTCGTTGTCGCCGACGACCAGCGGGACGATCTGGGATACGCCACCGGTGGCGTATCCTCGCCGCCGAAGACCCTCGCGGAGTTGTTCCGTTCGAGCCAGGAGGTTCGTCCGCTTCGCGTCCATCCCCCGGACGTGTTCCCAGACGAAGCGGCTCCAGCGGAGGGTGATCGGGGGCAGGGCCGTGGTGAAGAGAAGGGTCCGCATCCGGTTAACGAGCATTTCACGAACGATCGGCTCGGTGACGATGTACGCGCCGAGCGAACAGAGTGCCTTCGAAAACGTGCCGACAAGGACGTCGATCTCACCGAGGAGTCCTTCGCGGGCGGCCCAACCGGCGCCTTGAGGTCCAAAGACGCCGACCGCGTGCGCCTCGTCGACCACGAGTACCGCGTCGTACTTGTGTTTCAGTTCGACCAGCCGCCGCAAATCGGCGACGTCGCCGTCCATGCTATAGACCGACTCACTCACGAGAAAAACGGTGTCGTACCGCCGGCGGTCCTTGGCCAGGCGGCGATTCAGATGGTCATAATCGAGATGGGGATAGCGGCGGAATTCGGCATCGCACAGGCGCATTCCGTCGATCAGACTCGCATGATTGAGCTTGTCGCCGAGAACCAGGTCTCCCTTGCCGGCCAGGCAGGAAAGCAATCCGACGTTCGCATGGTAACCGCTGCCGAGGACGAGCACGGACCGGCCGCCGTAGGCGGCGGAAACGGTCGCCTCGAGAACCGCGTTCTCGGGCCGGTTGCCGTCGAGCAGTCGTGACGAACAGGCGCCGAAAGGTGAAAGCCGGTCCGGCTCGGCGACCTGTTTGGACAGGAATTCTCTCCAAAGCTCGGCGTGTCGGGAGAGCCCCAGGTAGTCGTTGGACGACAGGTTGAGCTGCGCCGTCCCATCATGCCCGGTTGGGTCCGCCGGAGAAGGAAGAGCGCGATACGCGCCGGTGTCGTGAAGGACGGCCAAATCACGCTTCAGCCGTTGACGCCAGGCGATACGCGAGACGTGGTTCGTTTCAGAGGCACGCGAAGCCATTGGAAATACGGGATGATCCATCCGCGCGGGGGATGATTGCCCTTAGGGCTCTCCCCCGCCGCGTCCTCGAGGCATTCTCGCGCCTGGGCCGGTGCGCCCGCCGGTTCCCCTACCGGGTCCGGGCCCCATCCCTTCCATCCCAGGCATCATCATTCCCTCCATTCCGCCACCCGGCATTGCGCCGCCCATGCCGGGAATGAGGCTCCTGGGTTGCTTCTGCTCGCGGATGGCCGCCTTGTCGTCCAAGTCGTTTCGGACCTTCAAGACGCCGTCGGCGGTCATCAGAAGGACTTCGCCGGGAGCGGTCAACCCGCTACGGCCGGGTAGCTTCTCGCCGCCATCGATATCCAACACGAGTTCATCCGCTTCGCATTGGACCTTTTCCGACAGGTTCTGCGGCCGCCTCGGGGGACGTTGCCTCGCGCCGCGACCGCCGGCGCCCATCATCGGGCCTCCCTCCATCCCGGGCATCATCATGCCAGGACCCTCGCCTTCCATTCCCATACCCATTCCCGGAGCGCCGCCCAGACCGCCGAGCTGGGGATTTCTCGGATCGTAGAGATTGCGTTCCATCTCAAAAACGGTCCACTGGCCCAGGGCCACCGGGAACTCGTTGAAGATTTCCTGGCCGGTCTCCTTGTCCCAATGAACGGCGAACAGAACCGCGTCCGGCTCGTCGGACGGCCGGCGAGTCGCGCTGACCGAGGCCAGGAGCAGACGATCGTCCCTGGGCACGGAGATGATTTCGGTCGGTTCGCTCCAATCGGAGAAAATGTGGCTCTTCTCACTCAGTTCGGGAGATTGTAAGTACCGGTCTTCGAGGCTGAAGTTGGGGTTATAGAGGGCCAAGCGAACGCGATAGCGATAGTGGGCTCCAGGTTCGACGTTGAAATCAAAAAACCGGAAAAGATAATATGAGGGATCCTGTTGGAACATTCCCATTCCAGCCATGCCCCCTTCCATTCCCATGCCCATGCCGGGCATTCCCATCGGCATTCCTTCCATTCCCATGCCCATGCCGGGCATTCCCATCGGCATCCCTTCCATTCCCATTCCAGTGCTCCCGCGGCGGCGCGAGCCTCCGGCACCGGGCATTCCCATCGGCATCCCTTCCATTCCCATACCGGGTGCGCCTCCCATTCCCCTTGCGCGGCGCACCGTTGGGGTGCCGAACGGATCACGGGTATCCGGGCCGTCTTCGGTCTCTTCTTCGGGGCGCTGTCCCCCGGGCAATCGCTGCATTCCGGCCGGATCGAATTCTTCGTGGATCGCCAGCGGGATGTCCGGAGCGTGCGCGATCGATTCATCCCATTCTCGTCCCACCAGCGGCGGAAGACGAAACGTCAAACGATCGTGCAGATAGGCGGGGCGAATTTGTGGCTGAGAGGCGCCCATCCAATACCGTTGAATTTCCAGTGCCTTGCGTAGATCCAATGCTTGCCATCGAAGTTCCGCGCCCGGGTTGTTCGGGTCGACCCTGGCTCGCTCGACGACGTAATAACGATAGTCGGGGTAGTCCACCTGTTCGTTGTAATACAGCGAGTCTCGGAAGGTCTCGTCATACGCCTTTTCCTGCTCCGAGATGGGCACGAGGCCGGTAATGACGATCCACCTCTGGCCCTTGGTCTGTTGGCCGCCAAAGCCCATTCCCCCCATGGCGCCGCCCATTTCTCCCGGCATCCCCCCCATGGCCGCGCCGGCTCCGGTTCCACCGGTGGTCTGGGATTCGTCCGCCATCGCCACCGCGCCCACTGAAGCGGTCCCACGGAGTTCGCGGACGGTGAAAAGCTTCGGTTCCGTGCGTTTACTGCGCTGCCGGAATATGGGAGTATCCCATGGCATCTTCAACGCGTAGGGTTCGACGCGGATAGGGTCGTCGTTTTTCTCGACCCAATCCCTGTAATCGATTACCTGGATTTCCTCGGGTGGTCGAGGCGGCGTCTGCTCGATGTGCCGCTGGGCGGTTCGGGCCGCTTCGATGAGGTCCCGCGGCGACTTGTCGTACCGCTCGCGGCCGAGAGCCCCCCAGCAAAACAGGAGAAAGACGGCCGCCGCGAACCCGACCACCATCGGACCCGACTGGTACAGGAACAGGCTAAGGAACGTGTCCTTGTTGACCTTGAGTTTGAATTTCATGGCTTTGGATTCCTGATTATTGGCATTCCATTATCGAGATCGATGCACGGCTTCCTAGGGACCGGTCGCCGGACTCGCCGCGGCTGGAGCTGCGCCCGCGGGACCTTCGGGCGCCGGGGCGCCGGTTTCCGGAGCGGTAGGCGGCGTCGCGGGGGCACCGGTTTCCGGAGCGGTAGGCGGCGTCGCCGGCGTATCGGGAGCAGTGCCGGCGGGGGCGTCCGGCGTGGTGGCCGCGTCGCCGGCTTCCGCGGTTGCCGGAACCGTTCCAGCCTCGGTCGCCTCGGCCACCGAGCCTGTCGCCAATTTCGTGACATCCGGTGGGTTGTAAATATAAATGATTCCGCATATTTCGACCGGAACGTCGTACGGACTCAGGCCGGTATCCCCCATGCCGCGGCCGAACATGCCGCCCCCTTCCATCCCCATACCGGGCATACCTCCACCCTCCATTCCCATTCCCGACATTCCGCCCCCTTCCATCCCCATACCGGGCATACCTCCACCCTCCATTCCCATTCCCATTCCCGACATTCCGCCCCCTTCCATTCCCATGCCCATGCCCATCGCGGAAGAACCGACGTCGATCTGACCGGCGCGGCCGGGAGAGACTCGCACCTTGCGGATTTCAACCGGCATGCTGGAATTCGCGCACTCGACCAGCAGTTCCGGAATGCGACGCTGATCCATCGTCAGCCGCATGTACACCGGCATCATCTTGAATTCCGCGTAAGGGGATTGCATACCGAAAGGTAAGGGGCGGCCTTCCTCGCTTACGTATCGGCCGTGCTTCAAGTAACGTTCTCGTTGTGGCTCGGGAATGCCGTCAATTTGGGTGCTCATCCCGAGCCCGCCCATCCCGGGCATCCCGCCGTCCATTCCCCCTTCCATTCCCATGCCCATCCCGGGCATTCCGCCCCCTTCCATTCCCATTCCCATTCCCATTCCCATTCCCATGCCAGGCATTCCGCCTCCTTCCATTCCCATCCCCATCCCGGGCATTCCGCCCCCTTCCATTCCCATTCCCATTCCCATGCCGCCCCCTTCCATTCCCATGCCCATCCCGGGCATCCCGCCCCCATCCATCCCGGGCATTCCCATCCCGGGCATGTCCCCCGGCATTCCTCCGCCGTCCATTCCAGGCATTCCCATCCCCGGCATATCGCCCGGCATTCCCCCTTCCATCCCCGGCATTCCGGCGCCACCCATCGGATCCATGCCCATACCCATGCCCATGCCGGCGGCCGCGGCGGCCCCGAGTCTTTGTGTCGTGGGCAAGAATGGAGCGGCCTCTTTTCCGATCTGCAAGACGGCAATCTCCTTCACGGCCGCGTTATGATGTCCCGTAGCGCCGGAATTCGTGCGTCTGATAATCCGCAGAAGTGCTTCATAGACCCAGAGATCCTCCTGTGCCAACCACACCTGGACGGAGGTCGGTCGAGTATTCCACGTGAACCGGTTCTCCAGCCGCAGACAGTCGGTTTCATCCCAATCGACCTTGTTCCCGAAAAGCTCGATTTCTTCCTCTTCGATACCGCCGGTCCCCCCGCGCGTGCCGAACATTCCCGGCATACCGCCGCCCATCTCCATTCCCATCCCCATGCCGCCCATACGTCCCATTCCGCTGTTTCCACGGAATTCCGGATCGACGGGGCGGCGCGCCTCGACCAGAGCGAAAAGCTTCGGGAGGTGATCCCGGATGAAGGTCTGATACAACTCGAGATACTCCAGGGGAATATCGTCGTTTTCGTCGAGCCCTTCGATCAACTCCAGAAAGTCGGGACCCAGCGCCTGCGGCCACGGATTCTGCTCTTTCTGCTTCCGGTACAGGCTTTCCCACGCCCTAAGTACATTGGACCGCAACTTGATGTGCTCTCTCGTCATCGCCGCGATCACGCCTTCATTGGGATGGCGTTCCTGGCCGGTGACATTTCGCGCTCTGTCCAGCGCGGAATCCAACTCCCCTCTTCGCGACGAGAACCGCCGCGCTAAGTCAGCCGTCGCGGTCGTCCATATCGCCAGACCCAACAAGACCACCACGAGCGTGAGAATCCAGAAGTGAAACTTCTTGACGAACGCGAATATCAGTTTGACTTTGTCCATGCGAAAGCCGTGGGGCTAAAGGTTTCGAACGTCCTAGTTTCTAACTCGGTCAAAATCAGCCGGCCGGCACCGGCCGGTCGTACTTCTATGGGGCGGCCGGAGGCGTCCCGCCGGCGTTCTCCGGAATCGGCCCGTCCACCGCGTCGGCCGGAGGGGTCGTCCCGGGAACCGGTGCCGTCCCGGGATCGCCGGGGATTCCAACGTCCATCCCGGCATCAGGCATTCCGGGAACCTCGCCCGCCTCCAAACCCGCTTCCGCGGCCGCTTTCTGCTCGGCTTTCTTCGCCCGGACCGAAGGGGGAGCCGGCTGCCAAACGAATTGAATGATGAAGTCGAACCGGCGAAGTTTCAACATGGGCCGTTGCATCAGGCCGGTGCGACCCATTCCCATCCCCTCGCCCATTCCCATCGGACCACCCAATCCCCCGGGCATTCCGGTTCGGCCGGTCTCGTCCGTCTCCACTTCCGCGAGCTTGTCCTCGATTTGGACGATGCGCACCCCGCGCGGCGCCACCAAGGTCGGGTAGCTGATCCCCAGCTCCTCCATCGTTACCCACTCGAAGCCCCCCTTCACGTCGGTCCCTTCCGCCGCCCCGCTCACGGCTTCGTCTTCGGACAATTGCCGGCTTCCCTTCGGAAGCAGAACTTTCCCCTCTTTCAGGTTCTTCAAAATGGTTTCACGAAGGTATTGCTGACCCGCCAAGATTTTTTCTTTCGGGTGGTTGTGGTAATGGTACCCGGTCAGTTGGACGATCCAGGCTCCTCCCTGCGGGCCTCCGGTGACACCGCCCATCATCGGATCACCCATACCCATGCCCATGTCCATACCCCCGCTCATTCCCATACCCCCGCCCATGCCCATTCCCCCGCCCATGCCCATTCCGCCACCCATACCCATGTCACCCGGCATCCCGACGCCGCCTGGGGGCATCATTTCGCCGCCTGGAGGCATCATCATTTCGCCGCCGGGGGGCATCGCTCCGGCGCCGCCGGTCATCGGGTCCATGCCGGCCCCCATCGCCATCGGATCGGTCCCGTCCGCCATCGGATCGGCGGCGGGCTTATCCGGGCGCAGATAGTTCCGCTTCACCATGAGTTGGTACCAGGAAGAGGCGTGGGGGGTCCACTTGCAGTCCAGGCTGGTAATGTGCAGCCGGTTCTGCCGCATGATCGCGTCGGCCCGCTCCTCCGAAGTCTTCAGTTTCTCCAAGTCGACCTGCCTCTGCGGCAAATCCTGCGGAAGGGCCGCGTTGATCGCGCGGAGCAGTTCGAGCCAGACGATCCGGCCTTCCACGTTACTTATCAGGTGCTGACCGATTTGGTCCGTCGCCTTGAACGCATTCTCGACGCTCTGGGCCTCTTCGATCAACTGCGACGAGGTACTCGACACGGATTCGATGTCCGATACCCCCTGCGCGAAAGCGTCGTCCTGGACCGTACTCAGTGCCAGCGAGTAACTCGCGAAGCTGACCATGCATCCCAACAGGATCAACGCGACGGCGGCCAATGCCCACGGTTTCTTCTCGCGGATCAGACGGTCGCGGACCAGCTCGCCCGGCAGAAGATTCGTCCGCAAGACCGAACGGCCCGCCTGCAAGGCTTGCACGGTCAAACCGTAACAGACGCCGAACGAAAGGAGGTTTTCCTTGAACGCCGGAGCACCGACCACTTCATTCCCGGTCAAACGCTCGAACGAATCCACGCGGACGACGTCCATATCCAAATTCTGCGCCAGATACCGCCGCAGCCCGGGCATCTTCATCGTATTGCCTACGGCGATGATCTTGTCGAGCTTGGCGTGGCGATCGAGCGTTTGAAAATAACCGATCGATCGCTGCACCTCCGTCAGAAGCTCGTTGAAGACCGGCCGCATCGCCTGGAATAGAGCCTTCGGGTCCTCCGCGGTCGCCGCGTTCCGCTTGAGGTGCTCCGCCTTCGCGAACGTGAGTTTCAGTTCCTTCGTCAGCGCCCGGGTGAAGTGATTGCCGCCGAGTGGTATGCTGCGCTGCCACACGCGGAACCCGTTCGTGATGACCAGGTCGGTCGCGTCCGTTCCCAGGGAGAGAATGACCAACGAAGGGGGCGGATCGTCCGGGTCGAATTCCTCCGCCGGAGGAAGTTCGCCGATAATATCGAACAGGGCGTAGTTGTATAGCGCCAGGGGCGTGAGCTGAACGTAGTCGACTTCCAACCCCACCTTCTGCAGCGGTTCCAATTCCCGGAGGACCTGCTCCCGTTTCATCGCGAAAAGGCCGATCTCCGTCTCGATCGCGAACCCTTCCTGCTCCGTACCCCCTCCCATCTTCTGATACGACCAAATCACGTCCTGCAAGTCGAACGGAATCTGCTGACGCGCCTCGTACTTAACGATGTCCGGAATCTTCTTCGGCTCCACCGGAGGAAGCTTGATGAACCGCGCCAGGCCGTTCTGGCCCGGCACCGAAAGGGCAACCTGGTCGCCGCGGACCGAATTCCGAGACAAAAACGCCGTCAGCGCCTCTTGGATCAATTCTTCCGGATTCGCGTCGGGCTGACTCAGGATTTTGGGGTACTCGATGAAATCGAACGCATCGGCGACAAGCTTGCCAGAGTCGCCAGCGCGCCGGCACCGAAGCGCTTTCAATGAGCATTGACCGATATCAATACCCCAGACGGTATCCCCTCTGGCCATGATGAGTCCTCGTGGTTCCGGTGTTCCATGCCGAACGACGGCTTTTCAAGAAAAGTACTGAAATTTACTGACGTTTCGTCTCGCGAACGGGCCTGCGGTGGCCCACCCGGCGGATCGCTCCGTAAGGCCCGTTTCACCGTACCGGTTATTCCGATCAACGGTGGATACTATAATACATCCGTGAGTGACGAAACACAAACACCGCAACACAAACTTTTGAGCGTCCGGGCGGTACCTCTCCCTAATTCAGTTTACCCAAAAAGCCAGAACAATGTCAAGAGATTGTCGCGGCAAAGTCCTTTGAATCCGCGGATCGGAATTGTCCTGGAAGAATCTCGGTCAGAATCCAGTCGCACCTCGCGATAATGAACATACCCACCCTGCGGAGGGACGGCTTCATGAAGAATCCGACTCGACAACTCCCCAAGAATCAATGGGCTAATGCAGAAAAACATGACATTAGAAAAAGTTTTCATACTACTCCCATGCCGTTCGTTGGAGAACCTGGAACTACACTGCCCCTCCCGAGAGGCAGATGAGCTTTTGACGGCGTGGTGTGCCGGCTTTCACCCGTCCGTGCTGGCGGAAATCAAGGAAACCCCAAAGTGGGAGCCCGCCGAGACCCCTCCGGCAAATGTCGACCACCGGACACTCGTTCTGATCCCCAACAAGAGTGAAGCGTTCCTTCCTAAAGACTGGCTCAGCGGAACCCTTCAGGCGGGGGCGCGAGTTGTCTACTGCAAAGGGGGAATGGCCGAAACCGTACCGGCTGTCTTGGAGGCGGTTCCTCCCGAACGGAAGCCGGAGTCGCTGGCCGAAGATACCGTGCTGGATTTCTTTTCCGTCGCCCTGGCCCATTTTCAGGTGGAAATGATCACCCGGCGCATGCACTACATGAGCGGGCTGGACGAAACCCGATTTCAGTCGGAGGTCGTTTCGGCGGCCGAGTATGCCATCAAAGGCGAACTACCGACGGCGCACGAGTATATTCGTTCCGCGTTCAACATGCTTTGCGATGCGCGAGACTATTACCACCCCACGGAAAACCGGCTGCTCGATTTGACCGTCGTCGAGCCCGGAGCGTTCGGCAAGGGGTTTCTCGCATCGCTCGGCGTGCCGGCGTCGACGCATCTGCTTGTGTCGGCCGAAACGCTCGCCACGTTGTCCGACGAGTCTCCGGAGCTTCTCGAGACGATCAAGCGAGCGGTGGACCGCGAGGAGCGGCCCGCCGTCGTTTTGGGCGGCGAGTATTCCCAGCGGGCGCTGCCGCTGTTGCCGCCAGAGGCGATTCTTTGGGAGTTCCGCAAGGGCCTCGTATCTTACCAGGAGTTGTTGGGCAGACGCCCGAGAGTTTTCGCGCGGCGCCGTTTCGGCTTGACTCCCTTCCTGCCGCAACTGCTGGACAAACTCGATTTTCGCGGAGTGATTCACGCGACGCTCGACGATGGCCGTTTTCCAACCGAGAGTCAGAGCAAGGTCGAATGGCAGGGGTTTGACGGGACCTCGGTCAACGCGATCACCCGGATTCCCCTGGACGCCGGCGACCCGGCCACTTTCTTGTCGCTTTCCGAGAGTTTCGGCGACGTCCTGGACGCTTCTTATTCCGCGACGATCGTATTCGCCCACTGGCCGGGACGCGAACATGCGTGGTACGGCATTCTCCGTCGCGCGAGCCGGTATGCCTCGTCTCTGGGTGAATTCAAATCAGTCGAGAAGTACTTCGAGGATGTCGCGTACTCGGGCCACGCGTCGAGGCACCCGGCCGACGCCTACGTCTCCCCCTACCTGCGTCAGGAAGTCGCGGCGGGACGCAGGGACCCGATCTCGCGATGGATCCGTTACTACCGGATGAGGACGTTATTGGACGCCATCCTGGCGTACGACGCGATGGAATGCTGGATTCGTTCCGATCCGGAACCCCGCGACCGCGCCGAATTGACGGCGCGGGTGGAGGCGGCCGCGGAGCGAGACCCCGAGGGGATTCGCGAGGAGGAACTGCTCGAAATTCTCGCCGAAGGGGCGGCAAAGACCGCGGACTTACTCGGCGGCGAATCGGGAAGAGACGCCGGAAGAGACGCGGGAGGGGTTCTGGTCGTTTCCCCTTGGTCTTTCAAGGGTTCCATGCCGGTGGATATTTCTCCGCGCGCGAAGCGGCTTCGCGCGGCGGGGCCCGTCCGGGTCGTCGACGAGGCGGAGGGCCGCCGCGCCGCGGTGGTCGACGTCCCCGGAATGGGCTTCGTCTGGGTCGGTCCCGGCGGATCCTCGGAGCAACCGGTGGAAAAGCGGCCTTCATGGTTTTCCTGGAAGAAGCCGAAGCCGGAACCGCGGATCGTGGAGGAGAACGTTCTTCAGAATGAGTATTTCCAGATCATGATCGATCCGGCCACCGGGGCGATTCGGTCGCTGGGAGACTTCCGCACCCGCGGCAACCGCCTGGCGCAGCAAGTGGCATTGCGGCTTCCGGCGTCGGATCCGCTGTGCGTCGACGGCGATCCGGAAAGTCGCTATACGATCATGGCGGCCGATTCGCTCCGTGTAGCGCGGAACGGGCCCGTTACCGGCGAGATCATCGCGAAAGGGCGGCTCGTCAACCGTCACGGGAAGCGTCTGGCCGGTTTCGCGCAGACGGTCCGCGTCCACCGAGGATGCCGCGTCTTCGAGATCGAACTGGAACTGGACCCCGACTACGCGCCCATCGCGGATCCTTGGGAATCCTACTACGCCTTCCGATTCGCCTGGGGAGACGCGACGATGGACGTCTTTCGTTGTGTCAACGGCGCGACCGTTTCGACCGAGGCCGCGCGGCTCGAATCTCCCTGTTTTCTCGATTTCCGCGGCGAAAAGACACGCACGACGCTTCTGGCCGGCGGATTGCCCTACCACCGGAAGTTCGGTCTGCGGAAGCTCGATTCCATACTGGTCGTCGCCGGAGAGACGGCCCGGCGTTTCCGGATGGGCGTTGGAATCGACATCGAGGACCCCCTTCCGGCAGCTTTGGAATATCTCGCCCCGGAGGCACGGTTTGCGCGGCCCAGCCAGGCCCCCTCGTCCTCCGCCGGATGGCTGTTTCACCTGGACGCGACGAACGTGGTCGCCACGCGATGGGAACCGCTGCGCGCCCTGGATGACCCGGCTCGCGTCGACGGGGTTCGCGTTCGCCTTCTCGAAACCGAAGGCCGCGAGTGCCACCTCGCGCTGCGGGCCTTCCGCGACGTTTCCGCCGCCGCCAAGACGGATTACCTCGGTACCAAGCTGGAAACGCTCAGTATTCAAGGAGACCGCGTCACCGTCGGGCTGAAAAGACACGAGTGGGCGCAAGTGGAGTTGCGATTCCGCTTTGGGGTTCCTTCTCCCCCCGCCGCGGAATGATGCCGCGAAGCGCTGCGCGCTTTTCGAACGCTCGAAGTCTCTCTTCCGAGGACCGTGGAACGGGTGAACGTAAGCCTCCCTAACCCCGTTCAAGACCGCGCGCACCTCACGGCGATGAGTCCGGCGCGAACGAGTATGACCAGTTCGCACCGGTTCATCCCCGGCTTTTCTATCGGAGCACCCCTACGCCGGCGCCCGGCGCCCGGCGATTAGCCGGCCGCGCATCCGCTGGACCATCCGCGAGTGGGAACGGTAGCGGACCACGTTGTCCGACCACTGATTCACGGTGTTCTTGACCAAATCGAGGAACAACATCCAGATGATGTTGTAGACATAAACGCCGCCGATGAGAACCCACGGCAGTCGCTCCACCAGCACTCCGAATCCGCACAGTACGATACTCAGCAGTTGCGTCCCCACGACGGCGGCGAACAACTGCCACGACGGCCACGGCCGCTGCCAGAACCGCCCCTTCGTCCGCGTGACGAATAGAAGGAGGTGGCCTCCGGCCATCAGTTGCAGAAACATCAGCGACTGGATGTGTTCCGTCTTCACGGCGGTGCCGGTGACACTGGCGAGAAATCCCTGGAATTCCGTATCGAGGGCGACGACCAGCAGTCCGAACGTCTCGATTACCGAGAGGACGCCCAAAACGCTGGACAGGCCGATGATGTATTTGATATGGAAGCGGCACGGCTTCTTCGCCACCTCGGTGTTGTCGTAGGCGATCGCCATGACCGGAATGTCGTCCAACAGGCACAGGAGGACGATCATCACCACCGACAGCGGCTTGAACTGGTAGATCATGGTGGCCAGCGCGACGAAGAGCATCACGTCAATGGTCATCGCGGTACGGTAAAGCGTGTATCCGACGAGCCGCGCGAAGACCTGCCGCGACGTCTGGATCGCCGTGATGATCGTGGAAATGCCCGGGGCGGTAAGAACCAGGTCGGAAGCCGCCCTCGCCGCGTCGGTCGCCCCGTCGACGGCAATTCCCACATCCGCCTGTTTCAATGCCGGCGCGTCGTTGACGCCGTCTCCGGTCATCGCCACGACGTGCCCCTTCTCTTGAAACGCCTTCACGATGGCATACTTGTGCTCCGGGAACACCTGCGCGAAACCGTCCGCCTCGACGACCCGTTTCACGACTCGGCGCGGGGGCCGGTTCGGGTCGAAATCGTCGTCGAAGACCTCGTTCGCGGCGAGCATGTGGGTCCCCAATCCCAGCTTGTCGGACGTCTCGACCCCGATGGCGATGTGGTCGCCGGTAACCATCTTCACGTCCAGCCCGTAGGACCGTGCCTCGCGGATTGTTTGGGCCGAGTCGGGCCTCGGGGGGTCGAAAAGGGTGAGGATACCGAGGAACTTCCAGTTCTCCCCGTCGGTAGAGGATGCGACTCCGAGGGTGCGGTATCCCTTTGCGGCGCACGCGTCCACTGCCCTCTTTGCCTTGGCTTTGGTCTCCTCGGAAGGCCGGCACAGGTCCAGAACGACCTGCGGAGCCCCCTTCGTGTACCGCGAGGAGGAGCCGTCCGTGAATTCGAAGGTCGCTTCGGTCCGCTTGGTGATCGGATCGAAGGGGACGAATTCGCGACGGTGCCCTTGGGCCGGGGGCTCTCCCTTCGCCTGAAAGCCGCTCAACACGGCGTCGTCGATGGCGTCTTTGTCCTCCGCTTCGCTCGCCCTGGCGGCGGCGAGGAGGAGCTGGAATTCGTTCTCGGCCTCGAAGAGTTCCGGTTCGCCCAGCGTGAGTTTGTTGGTCGTGAGGGTGCCCGTCTTGTCGCTACAGAGGATGTCCACGCCGGCGAGTTCCTCAATGGCCTCCAGCCGCGAGACGATCGCCTTCTCCCTGGACATAACGAGGGTTCCCAGCGCCATCGTCACGGAGAGGACGGCCGGCATGGCGACTGGAATGGAGGCGACGATCAGCAACAGCACGTATTGCAGCGTCGTCATGAACCCTTGTCCGTGGATCAAAAGGACGAACGCCATGATAAAACCGACGGCAACGGCCGAGACGACCAGGAAGTTCCCGATGTGCATGATCGTGTTCTGGAACTCGGACGTCGTTTCCGCCCCCGCGACCAGTCCCGCGGTCCGCCCGAGAAATGTATTCCCTCCGGTGGCCGTCACCAGGGCCGTCATCTCCCCCTGTTTGATGATCGAACCGGAATACACGGTGTCGCTCGCCCGTTTCGTAACCGGCAGCGACTCGCCGGTCAAGGCGGCCTGATCGACCGAAAGGTACTCTCCGGTGAGGAGTTTCGCGTCGGCCGGCACGATGTCCCCCAACCGAATGCGGATCAGATCCCCCGGTACCAGTGACCGCGCGTCGATCTCCCGCCAATCGCCGTCGCGAAGGGCCCGGCACTTCAGAGCAAGCTGGTTCTTTAGGGCATCCAAGGCGCTAACTGCCTTGAACTCGTTCCATAGGTCGATCGACGCGTTGAAAAGGAGTAAACACAGAATAATCGTGAAATCGACCATGTCCCCACAAACGAGGGACAGGACTGCCGCCGCTTCGATCATCCACGGCATCGGCCCCCAGAAGCAACCGGCGATCTTCGCCAGCCAGCTTTCCTTCTTTTCGGCCAACTCGTTGTAGCCGTACAACCTGATCCGGCTTTGGGCCTTCTCGGAGGAGAGTCCGCCGTAGCGTCCCTCCTGGACGGCCGCGACGCCTTCCTGGCAGATATCGAGTAACAGGAACAGTTCTTCGGCGGTCGATTCGGCCGCCTGTTTGCTGGAGATCGTATTAGGTGTTTGCATGAATTTCGGTTCCGAAGCAAGAAGGTGTCCGGGCGCTGCGCGGGACCGGCAAGTCGGGGAGGCCTCGACCGGTTACGGGCCGGCACCGGACGAAGATGACCTTGAAGTGCTAGAAACACTACTTCTGGGGGAAATCCATATACAGGATGTTTCTCCCTCGCAAACATAGGTCAAGCGCGCACTCTCCGCGAAAACCGTTGACAGACTTTTCCCTGATTGCTACGATAAATCTTGTTCGTTAGAAATCCGTTGGGACCTCGTTCCGCCAAGGGACGCGGCCACGGAGTCCATGAAGCCATTTCCTGGGAAAAGT
>CAZFQG010000084.1:19385-25175 GCA_964520785.1 uncultured Planctomycetaceae bacterium
CGATTCATTCATTCTAGAAGACGCGGTTTTACCCTGGTAGAGTTGCTGGTGGTGATCGCCATCATCGGCATCCTGATCGCCCTTTTGCTCCCGGCCGTTCAGGCGGCGCGGGAAGCGGCCCGCCGGATGCAATGTACGAATAACATGAAGCAGTTGGGTGTGGCGTTCTACAACTACGAATCGGCGTTCGGGTCGTTCCCGATGGGGTATGGGCCGCAGACGACCGGACCGGATACCGGAACGGGACAAGGCCCCGAATGGACGTTCATCGCCCGGCTGATGGGTTACCTCGAACAGGACGCCATCCAGGACGAAATCGACTGGAACGAGAACGGCGCGGGGGGTCACTACCACGCTCCGCCCGATGCAAAGAGTCCATCAACCGGAAAGTACTACGGAGCGATCTGTCGGCACAGTCCCGATTCGTTCAAGTGCCCAACCGACCCGGGCGTGATGAGACCTTGGAAGTATAATCACCTCGAGTTCGCGCGGTGTTCCTACGGCGGCAACTTCGGTATTGGGCGTCAGGAGGGGCCCGCCCCCCCGCCGACGCTGGCCCTCCCGATCAGCAGCCCGCAGATTCACATCGACGGCGTGATGGGTTGGAACAAGGGCATGAAGATCGGCGAGATCACCGACGGGACGAGCAACACGGCGCTGATGGCGGAGTTGATCGTCGGGCAGGACGTACAGACGATCCGGGGGACGCACGTCTACGACGAGGGGCCCATCGTGATGTTCACGTATTCGCCCAATGACCGGACTCCGGATCTCGTCCGCTGGTGCGGTCCAGCCGATATCGGCACGGCCGCCGCGTCTCCTTGCGCAGGCATGAACGTCGTCGGTCAGAACCGGATGGTCCACACGTCGCGGAGTTTCCATCCCGGCGGCGTGAACCTCGCCCTGTGCGACGGCAGCGTCCGTTTCGTCGACGACACGCTTGACTTGAAGGTATGGCAGTACCTGGCAACCCCCAACCGTGGCGAGGTCATCTCGAAGACCGAGTTCTAGTGCTCCGTCAACACTGCGGTTTTGGGTTGGCAGCTCGCCGAAGTACCGCAATCGTCCCGATGCATCCGGAACGTCAGCCCTGATTCCTACGTTTGACAAAGCACTAGGAGGCCAAAAGCATGCCCACCTTCCCAGCGTGGAATAGGTTCCTCCAATGAGACTATCCGGTCTTCTGGTCCTGGTCATGATGTGCGCGGCTCCGGCGGCGGCGGGGGACTGGCTTGCCGGAACCGCTTCGACGGTGATCACGCCGGAGGAAGCGATCTGGCTGGCCGGGTACGCGGGCCGCTCCCATCCGGCGGACGGAACACGGCACGACCTTTGGGTGAAGGCGGTCGCGTTGGAAACCCCCGACGGCGAGGAAGCGGTGATCGTCTCGTGCGATCTTTTGGGCCTGACCGCCGGAATGTACGCCAATATCGCCGGTGCCGTCCAGACGCAACTGGGTCTCGATCCGTCCCAGATTCTGCTCAACGCCTCCCACACCCACTGCGGACCTGCGTTAAAAGACGCGTTGGTCGATATCTATCCGTATGACGATTGGACCGGCAGCGACCAAACGGCCCTCATCGCCGCTTACACCGACATGGTCGAAGACGCGTTCGTCGACACGATCTCCCGGGCGATGAGCGCGAGAGTCCCTTGCACTTTGTCCTACGGAAAGGGATCGGCCGATTTCGCGATCAATCGCCGCACCAGCGGAGGGCCGACCGACCACGACGTGGCCGTGCTCCGTATCGCCGCGAACGACGGATCGCATGAGACGGTCCTGTGCAACTATGCCTGCCACGCGACCACACTTAACGATTATTATTGGTGCGGCGACTATCCGGGCTATGCGCAGATCGCGCTGGAAGGGGCCGCCGCGAACCGCACCGCCATGTTTCTGGCGGGTTGCGGGGCGGACCAGAACCCCAGCCCGCGTCGCCAGGTCGCCTACGCAGAGCAACACGGCCTGTCGCTGGCAACGGCGGTAGAGACGGTCCTCGCCGGTTCGATGCGGACGATTTCACCCCAACTGAGTACGGACATTCGCTACGTCGATCTCGAATACGGTGACCAACCGACCGAAGCGGAACTCATCTCGATGAGCACGCAAGGCGGTTATACCGGCCGTTGGGCGGCGCGGATGTTGGAAGAACTTCAAACGACCGGTCCGTTTCCCACGCACTATCGCGATTTTCCCGTGCAGGCGTGGCGGTTGGGCGAAGATGCCTTGCTGGTCTCTCTCGGCGGCGAGGTCGTCGTCGATTATTCGCTCAGGCTGAAGCAGATGTACGGCGAAGATACGATCATCTGCGGATACACGAACGACGTCATGGCCTATATCCCTTCGGAACGAATTCGCCAGGAAGGCGGGTATGAAGCGATGGCCGCATCGGTCTACGGACTGCCTGCGTACAATTGGGCCCCCGGCATCGAGGAAAACATTCTGGGCGCCGTCATCGAAATGGTCGGGGAGCCGGTATCGCCTCCCGTCTCCGACTACATCACCGGCGTCGTCTATGCGTACGACACGAACGCGACCTCGCTTCCGCACGCGAACTACCCCGACTCCAGCGGAGCGGAATTGACCGACTACGACCGAATTCTTCCTTTGACGGCCGACTTCTTTCACCCCGGTTGGGTTGGGTTCCGCGACCCGGCCGACGACGGATTGCCCCACCCGGGGATTACGTTCGATCTGGGAGGAGTATATTTGCTGGAGGGCATTCACGTTACCTATCTCGGAGGGAACGTCGCGAAAATCAATTCTCCGGACGAAGTCCGCGTCTCGTTCAGTGAGGATGGAATCACGTTCACCGATCCCGCGGACGCCTCGTTTACGCCGTTCAGCCCGGCGACCGGGGACCTCCGCGTCGAAGAAGCGATTCTCGACGTCCTGGGTTCGCGCGGCCGATACGTCAAACTCGATTTCTACAACGACGGGATGTGGACGTTCCTCGGCGAGGTCGGCTTCATGGAGTTCATTCTCCCCGGCGACGCGAATGGCGACGGTTTCGTGAACTCGTCGGACCTGGATATCGTCCGCGCACATTGGGGACTGTCGGTTCCTCCTTCGGACGCCGCACGGGGCGACCTTTCCGGGGATGGGTTCGTCAACAGTCAAGACCTGGACCTGGTCCGCGCTAACTGGGGCGCCGGTTTGGGAGCCGTTCCGGAGCCGGGTGCCTTCGCGGCGATCCTGCTCGGGTTCATCGCGTGGATCGGCTGCCGAGGAATCGCTCGCGCGGGATCGGTCATCGGCCGGACCAGGTGATCCATTCGCTACGACCCGGCCGCGTCCGCCGGAGATGCCGGCGGCGAGGCATTATTGACGACGTAGGCGAAGCTTGAGTCAGGCGACATCCACCCGGATGGGAACAGTTGGAGACGGAAATGTTCAGAGCGACCGCTGTCGTGATTACGGTTATCGGGCTCTCGACCGTCGGACTGTCCGGCTTATATTGGGTTGCGGGTGCGACCGAGGCGCCGGCGGGGGAGAACCCGGTGATCGTCCCCGACGGTTTCGAGCTGGTCTACCCGCGAATGGAGGGGCGCGACTCACTGCCCGAGACATTCTGCGGCGGATTCCTTTGCTCGCTCGAGGACGGAAGGTTGCTGAATGCGTATCACACCGAATCGGGTCTTTGTGTCAGCTTCTCCCGGAACGGCGGCGAAAATTGGGTCAGGCCGCGGGAGGTTGCTACACCGGAACCGGGCACGACTTTCGGCAGGCCCTCGGCGATGCAAACTCGCGACGGCACGCTCTGGTTGTTTACTTTCGGATTCGTGAAGTGGTCGCTGGATCCGCGGGAGGCCGACGCACAAATGCGAAAAAGAATCAACGGCGGGGCCCTCGAAACCAGCGTTGTGGAACTTCGCGATGGGCGAATATGGATGGTGGTGCGAACCGTGATCGGCTATTTATGGGAAAGCGACTCGAACGACGGCGGGCTGACTTGGGGGCCTCTCCGCCCGACTAAGATCACGTGTGGCGGCCCGGTTTACGTCATGCGGCTTTCGAACAACGGGCGGATCGCAATGGTCTGGAATGAGGCGGATTGGACTCAGGCAGAACGGTGGTCGGGCTGGCCCAACGGATACGCTCAAGCTTCCATCGCAATCTCCGACAACGGCTATCGGTGGCACGGCCCGGTCGTATATGCAAAGTCGATTTCAGCCGCGTGGTTCGCCCGGAACTGTTTCACCTACCCGAGGTATCCGGAATTCTCATCCCCAACACGGTATGGAACACGACGCATGGGGAAGAGGCCTTACGGGGCCGCTGGGAACTCCTTCTGCGATGGGGGCCGATGGTCGCCGTGAACGGGTACCATGAACCATCATAATAATTGTGACAAACGCCGCATTATGGCTGGCAAATTGAACTTGCGTTCCGGATTCATTAGAGTGACTTGCGGATCCCCCCGGTCTGGCATCAAAAGGGAAACCGCGTGCTGGCGGACATTCTGGACTGCTCCTTGGCCTACGTCCTTTGGAAGACGCTCCACCAGATGACCCGAGCCGGCGGCCTTGGCGACGAGCCGCGTCGAATCTTCGAAGAATTGGGCAAAATCAGCTTGGTCGACGTGGTTTTCCCCACCCGGGAAAAGAAGGTGGAAATCCGCCGCCGCTGCGTCGCTCGCCCCACCGACCACCAGGCCATTCTTCTCGACCACAGTTGCATGAACCGACAGTTCACGGCGTACGGCGTCCACGGCCGTCCTCGGGTGTTTCGGAAGAGTGGACCGGTTGGATACTGCTTCGCCCGGCGGTCAATAATGGCGAGGCATTCTCGGTCAAATAGACGAAGCGGGCTCGGCGTTTCCCCTTGGCCTTGTTGGCGGGGAACTCCCAACGCTGGGACGGCGGGCCGCAATGGCGTGCCTCGACTCGGAGTGATTCCTGGGGACGGCAGCCGCACTCCCACGAAACGGTCAGGAGGTCGCCCGGAGTCCAAGAATGTGTCCATCAGGGCGACGGCGTTTTGTGGGTCGGCCCTCGGCTCCTCCGGCTCGGTGGCGAGCAGCTCATGGTACCGCCTTTCCGCGGCGGCTCGGTCGTCGCCCAATCGGTGGCGGACCCCCCGAATCGTGACACAGAATTCCCCCTTTCTGTTTCCACCACCAGAGTTTACGCGGCTGGGGCACGCGAACCTCCCTTGTCAGTCGGACGTCCTAAGCGTATACTAGCTACGTGAAAATGAGTATCGGTTAGTTTAGCGACAAAAAGGGGTTGATACTCAGAAAACCCCTGAATGAGGCTGTAGCTCAGTTGGTAGAGCAACGGACTTTTAATCCGTAGGTCTTGGGTTCAAGTCCCAACAGCCTCAATCTTAACTTCTTATTGCATAAGCACTTAAGAAAACTCGCTCGTACCACTTTTTCGTACCACTTTCTGTAACACGTTTCGTACAACGCCCGGTACAAAAAAACGCCGCTCCCGGGTGGGCTTTGCTGTTTTATTTCTTGGTTGACCGGGAGCCTTGGATCGAACGTTTTGGGATGTATCGGGGTTTTTTGGCGTCAGACTGGGCGATTTAGGGGAGTGTGGCTGGATTCCGCTGAGGATGTGCCGACAATCAGTGGAACCACTCGGATGGGGTCGATTGGTTACATCTTTATGGTGATTTTCTCGCTAGGGTCGGTCTTGTCAGGAATGCGAAGATAGGTTCAGCGTCTTGGCATCTCGGTTCCGGCCATCCTGTATGCGTTTAGTTTGTGTCCAGCGATGCATTAGATCAAACTTTTCCCCCTTTTGACCCCCGTTTGTGAGTCCAACCCATCGTGGCGCAAG
>CAZFQG010000085.1:0-25145 GCA_964520785.1 uncultured Planctomycetaceae bacterium
CTACCGTTACTTCAAACGGGTGGCCTCTCATCTCCGAAACATCACTTCCAGCGTCGTCCAGCCCGTCCATAAGCTCGATTTCACCTCGAAGATTACCTCCCGGTCGGAAGATCTGGGGTGAGTATCGGCTCGGCGGGATGAAAACCATGCCGCCGCGAAGCGATCTGAACGGGGTAGGACTTCTTCACTTTTCGCGAACACTCGTTTGACTCAGGCGCAAGGGTAAGGTTTATTTTTAGGACGCGAATTCCTCGAAATTGTCCCCATTTTTTGCCCCTCATTGAGGGTACTGCCGTTCGAAAACGGCTTCGACCCTTGTCCGGCGGAGGCCGCGCCTGATTCTCGATTTGTTCCGCGATGCGAATACTCTGCAGCCACTACCTCGCTGATGAGAACCAACCGGCGGTGACTATGTTACGCGCCGTCGCGGAGGCTTTAGCCTCTTTGGGCCACGTCGTGCGAGTCCACCGCAGCGCGGGTCCGCCACAAGCTCTTGTTCCGCTCGGCAATGCGGCGGTTCCTCGGCCGACCCCGCCGAGATGGAAAAGAAAGTTCGAGGCCAAGGCCTGGTTCTTGAAGGCGCTTTGGCGAAACCGCGCGATGCAACGCCGCGACCTGGCCGCGCTCCGAGAAATGGAACCGGATGTCGTTCTTTGCCGGCAAGAGGCGTATTGCTATTCGATGCAAACCTGGTGTGCCCGGCTCGGCTTTCCTCTTGTCGTCCTTGCGGATGCCCCGCTCGCCCATGAAGCGCGCCTCCGGAGTGATCCGGACTACTGGCATCCTCGAGGGCTGCTGGAAGCCGTTGAACGCGCAAGCCTGCAATCGGCGGAATCGGTCATTACCTCAAGCCGCTGTGCCCGAACGCTGTTCCAAGGCGTCGCTCCCGGGGTTCCCATTCATTTCGTTCCAAACGGGGTCGATCCGCGGCGGTTCGCGCCATTGAAGCCGGAGGAACGTTCGGCGCTCAAGGCAAGATGGGGCCTTTGTGCCCAAAAAGTGGTCGGATTTCTCGAAACATTCCACCCTTTCCAGAGACTGGAATTGCTCCGCGAACTCGTCCGATGGTCCGCGACGCGGAACGATATCCAATGGCTTCTCGTCGGTGACGGCCCAGGTAGGACCGTCCTTCAAGAGGAAACTCGCGATGCCAAACGGGTCGTTCTCACCGGCAACCAACCGCCGGAGGTGGTCGGACCCCTTCTTCAGCTCATGGACGTCGGGGTCGCACCCGGCCAGGAAAGCCGGGGTGAGTTCTGTCATTTTCCGCTGAGTGTGTTCGAATACGCCGCCGCCGGTTGCGCCGTACTGGCCTCCGCTCAAGGCGATATCCCCTATCTCATGGACGAGGGTCGGGCCGCCTTGCTTCTCCAGGACACGGATTCATCGAGGTGGACAGGGGCGCTTGAGCATCTTCTGGATGACGAAGAAGACCGTATCCGACTGGGTGACGCGGCACGCCGGCACGTTTTATCCCATTTTACCTGGCGGGAAACGGCCCGACAGTTGGAACGGATCCTCTTCGCCGCGAGGGACAAATCACCTGTAGTCTTGCAGGAGGAAGAACCCGCCGTCCCATAACGGCCCGCTTCCAGGCCAACCCGTGCTCATGCTCGCTTGCGTACCGGATAAGCTTCGCGTATATTCACGTCGACAATCGTGGGCCCTTTCCCCCCTCACCATCAGTTAATAGGATTCCCCGGCCATGTCCCGAATGGTACTGCGCGTTCTGACCGATTCCGAGATCGAGGTCATCCACGAGAAGTCACTCGAGCTAGTCGAGACCGTCGGGTTCAAGATTTCCCACGAGGAGGCGCTGGCGAAGTTTGAGGCTGCCGGAGCGGCGGTGGACCGTCCCTCGGGAATCGTCCGGCTTCCGCGCAAGCTGGCTGAGGAATTCCTCGCGGCAGCGCCGAACAGCGTGCTTCTGGGGGACATCCGCGGAAACCGCCTGCCGCTGGGTGGGGACGACCGAGTCTACTGGTCGCTGATTCTGGATCCGTTCATCATCGACTACGAGAAGGGACCGCGGCGACCCGTCTTGGAGGACGTCAGGCGGCACACCATTCTTGGAGAATCGCTTTGCCGGGTGGGGGCCATGCAGCGGATGGCGTTCCCGGTCGAGGACGTTAAGGGACCGGACAGTTACTACAAGACGATGGAGATGTTCCTTTGTCACATGTCGAAGCACGTCTTCGCGATGCCGACCTCGCCGGAGGACGCGCAGGACTGGATCGACGTCATGGAGGCGGTTGCCGGGGCGGCGTCCTGCCAGAGTGAAGCCCCGGCCCTGCTCACGCTCGGGATGGCGGTAACCAGCCCCTTGCAGATTCACGAACCGAACGTCGAGATCACGAAAAAGGCCCTGGAACACGGTCTGTTCGTCCTTCCGACCGTGTGTCCCATGGCTGGAACGACCTCTCCATACACGATCGCCTCGACCATGATCCAGTCGAACGTCGAATCGCTCATGCTGGTCTTTTTGGCCCAGTTGTATAAACCGGGCCATCCGGTCCTCTACGCCGTCGGCCCTTCGGTGACCGACATGAAGACCGGTTCCGACATGTACTACCGCGTCGAAAAGATGCTCTTCAAGACGATGGGCTGCCAGATGGCGAAGTTCTACGACCTGCCCTCCTCCACGGAGGTCTCCGGAACGCTCACGTACCGCCCCGACGTCCAGAACGGCGCGGAGAGCATGTTGTACTCGTTATCGGCCGTTCTATGCGGGCAAAACCTCATGGGCGGAATCGGGACGATGCACAACGCCAACGGCATGAGCGCCGAGCAGATCATCATGCAGTGCGGGCTGCTCGATATGGCCGAATACCTCCATAAGGGAGTCGACTTGAGCGAAGAGGCGATCGGGATGGAGGCTTTCAAGCGCGTGGGGCCGGGGGGCAATTTCATGACCGATCCGCTCACGCTCGACCGGCTGCGCGGGATGGAGTTCTTCGACAGCCCCCATCTCGATCTGACCGGCGGCTACCAACCGGGCGCTCCCGGGATGCTGGAGAAGGCGCACCAAACGGTCGAACGAATCATCGCCGAGTACCGGCCGACGGTCCCGGAGGCGGTTCAATCAGCGGTCCGCGCGTTTTGCGCGAAACGGTATTCCGATCCCCGAACGGTCGGAGTCGGATGGGATTGAGATAAGCAAAGCGGCGCCATTTCACGGACGAGACGATCCGCCTCCGCTAGGACCTCGTCGGATACCTCTTGTCCGTATCGCGCGAGCATCGCCCGGGCCGCGTCGGGGTCGGCTTTCCAAAGACGCATCGCCTCCTCCTCCAACGCCGGTTGGTTCGCGAAGAGGCGATTCTCGATTTCCCGCCAGCGCGAGCGGACGGCCTCGATCCGGGCGTCGTAATCGGCGTAGACCGCCTCCTGAACGCGCCTGAGTTTCCAGAATAGAAACTCCCCATCCGTTTGAAAGAGTTCCGGCGGCGGGTTGAAGTGGTATTCCGGCGTCAGACGCGTTTCAAGTGGATCATTCGGGAAATAGCCGTCCGGGACTTCAGTGACTCCACAATACCAGGGAACCAGGACCCCCGACGACGGTTCACAACTGATCCGCCAGTAGACGCAACCGATGTCCGCGGGAAGCCGGTCTCTGAGTTGGAAGACGGCCGCCTCGACCGTCTCCGGCGTGCTGAAGTGTTTCTCGCCACTTCGGTCACGCAGGATTTCCGCCATCGACGCGACGGTCAACTTCTCCTTGGGGACGACTCCGAAGGGGAGGGGGCCGTCGCTTCCGGCGCCAGGATCACCAAGCAGCAGGCGATGGGCGTGCCGCCGCCGAGGGTCGACCTCGTCCGTGCGATTCTTGCGATAGGCCACGCGGAAGTCGAATGCACGGCCGCTCGCCGAGTCGTACCAGCCACGCCGGATCGCGTATTCCACCAAGTCGGGCGAGGCGAGGAAGTTGTCGGGGTCGCTCAGATCGACTTCGCGGATAATATGGATGTTCGGCATCACGACGACCTGATCGTCCGGCACCCTTTGGGCGACCCACCGGGGACCACCGGCGGTACAGAAGAGCCACGCTTCCCTCGGGTCGGCAATGACATAGGCCCTGCCGTCGGAGACATATCCGAACCGCTCGACCAGCTCACCCGCGATATGAACCCCCTCTCGGGCGGTAGCGGCTCGCTGGGCCACTAATCGCCGCAGCAACAGGCCGATTCCGCCGTCGCGAATCTCTCCGCGGGCGACGAGTACCTCATAGGGGTCCTCTCGTGTGGGGCACTTATCGCTGACGACAATGACCCCTTTCTCGTTCAGAAAACTATCGGAAAACTCCTCCTTGGGGCATTGGCTCCACAGGTAGGAAAGCGTTTGGGGGACTTGTGGAAGCGTACCGCCGCGGCGCAGCTCCACCGTGTCGCCGGGTGAGAACTGATACGTCGGTACGCGGCTGAAACTCAGCACCCGAACGCCACTGTCTTGTTCGTTGTGGCCGACCAGGACCGATCCGTCCACAGTGGCCTGCCGCCCGGCGATAACGGCGAAGCAGGCCCACGCGGTAGAGCCGGAATCCGTCGGCGCGTCCCACCAAATCAGCAGGGCCAGGATGAGCATGGGCCAACGGAGTGCGTTTCGAACGTGTGGATTATATGTTGACAAGGGGAGGACTCCACTGGTTGACTGTCGAAATTCGGTCCATTGTCATTCTATCAAGGGCGTATTCATTGGAGAATGGGCCGTGATCGTGGCCGGAATATCCCCGTTTATGGGGGTGATGGCTTGATTTATTCCGGCTAATGGCTTAGATTGCCGGCTGTTCGGGTATTTGCACGTAAGTTTAGATAGTTTGGGGGGAGACTTGGAGATGGCGGTGAGGCGAGTCGGTTTTCTTGGCGCGGGTCAAATGGCCACCGCGTTGGCGCGCGGCTTCGTTCAAGCTGGTTTGGTAGCGGAGAAAGACATAATCGCGTCGGATATCAGCGAGGAGGCCGGGGTCCGGTTCCGCGACGCCGTTGGGGCGATTGTCGTGGAGGAAACGAACACGGCCGTCGCGCAGCGGGCGGACGTTCTTTTCGTGGCGGTGAAACCGCCGCACGTCCCGGGGGTCTTGGACGAAGTTGCCTCAGCGGTCTCTCCGGATACGTTGATCGTGTCGATCGCGGCCGGAGTCCGCCTGGAAACGATGGAGGGGTTACTGGGGAGCCGGGCCCGCGTCATTCGAGTCATGCCGAACACGCCTTGTCTGGTGGGGAAGGGGGCTTGCGCGTACTGCCTCGGCGTGGCGGCGAGCGAAAAAGATGCCGCCGTGGTGGAATCACTGCTGGGCGCGGTGGGAACGGTTTGCCGTGTCGAAGAAAAACTGATGGACGCCGTCACCGGTTTGTCCGGTTCCGGGCCGGCGTTCGTCTACATGATGATCGAAGCACTTAGCGACGGCGGGGTGCATCAAGGCCTTCCTCGTCCCGTGGCGACGAAGCTGGCGGCGCAGACGCTCCTCGGTGCCGCCGAAATGGTCCTCACGACGGGAGAACACCCCGGGACGTTGAAGGACAAGGTAACCAGCCCGGGGGGAACGACGATTGCCGGGGTACGTGCGATTGAACGTCTCGGTTTGAGGAACGCGTTGATCAGCGCCGTGATCGCCGCTTCCGAGAGATCAGCCGAGTTGGGAGCACGAAAATGACGAGTGAGTTCTGCCGGATCGATGATAAGTTCGTGCCGTTGTACCGCATAATTTGGATTTCTGCCGTTCCTCATTTTTGTGGGCGCGAGGAGTGCCGGTGCGAGGGCCTTTATGAGGTGCGACTGGAGCATGGAGAGACGCTCTGGGCCCGCATGGAAGAGCGCGATGCGGCAATCGAGGCGATTGAGCAGTGGCAAGGGGGTTTCGAGACGGAAGATTTCAATGACAACGAGTTTTAGAGGCTAATCGGACCATGTCCACTTTTGAAGACCCACGGTTCCGCTGGCGCGAGACGTACTTCGTCCAGTTCGACACGGTTCACCGCCCTTCGATCCAGAAATTCAAGGAGGCCGTCGCGGCGCTCGGTGACCGGTTCACCCTGGAGAATCTGGCGGCGGACGACAACGGCCGTTTCGAATCTTGCACTCTCATGGCGCCGGATGACTTCGCCGCTATCGACGTCTGTTACCTTGAGGGGGAGGAGGTCCTGGAACAGGGATTCGAGCTTGCCAACGAGTTGGAGGATACCGTCCGGTCCCCCGACGGCTTTCAACGCGTCAACCACCTGCGGATGTTCGCGGGACGGTTTGACGTCCTGCACTTCGAGCAGGTTTCGGACGAGGACGGAGAAAACGAACCGCCGGAAATGCTCGATCCCTCATCCCTCTTCGTCATTCTCGACATGCTCGCGGAGCTGACTCAAGGAATCGCCGTCGATCCGCAATCGGGCGCGTTTTGCGAGTAATGCCGTATCGCGTCGAAGGTACGGCCGGGCAAAGATCATCGGCCGGCCGTCGCGTCCCTCGCACCCGCTCCCTCGCGATGCTATACTCTCCTGAACGTGAGGCGCATTCATAACATTGAATAGGAGAATTTCCATGACACGAACGCCTTTGATGCTGACCGCGATCCTTCTGGTGAACTTGCCCCTCTTTGCCGCGGAAACGCGCCGGCTGGCCGTGGACGAATACCGTGACCGGATGGCGGGCGGATGGATCGGCCAGATGGTGGGCGTCGGTTGGGGTGGGCCGACCGAGTTCCGCTTCAACGGGCGGATCATTCCCGAAGGCGAGATGCCCCAATGGAAACCGGAACTGATCAATCAGTTCAACCAGGACGACATCTATGTCGAGATGACTTTCCTCCGCACGCTGGAGAAGTACGGCCTCGACGCGCCCATCCGCCAATGCGGCATCGACTTCGCCAATAGCGGCTACGACCTCTGGCACGCGAACTTGGCCGGACGCCAGAATCTCCGCCGGGGGATTGCGCCTCCCGATTCGGGCCATCCCGAATTTAACAAGCACGCGGACGACATCGACTACCAGATCGAGGCCGATTTTTCCGGGCTGATCGCCCCGGGTCTGCCCCAAACGGTGATTGAATTGGGCGAGCGGTTCGGGCGTCTGATGAACTACGGCGACGGAGTCTACGGCGGCCAGTTCGTCGGGGGAATGTATGCGGAGGCCTTCTTCGAAAAGAATCCGGAGAAGCTCGTCCGTGCCGGGCTGCGCTGCATTCCGGCCGAGAGCCAGTATGCCGAAACGGTCCGCGACGTTCTCGCGTGGTGGAAGGAGTCGCCGGACGACTGGGAGGCGACGTGGCGGAAGATCGACGCGAAGTACCAGCGGAATCCCGACTACCGCCGGTTTTCCTGCGATAAGGGGGATTTCAACATCGACGCGAAGATCAACGGCGCATACATCATTATGGGGTTACTGTACGGAGAGGGCGATCCGGACAAGACGATCGTGATTTCCACGAGGTGCGGGCTCGATTCCGACTGCAATCCGTCGAATGCCGGCGGCGTTCTGTTCACGACGATCGGCCGGCAGGCGGCGCCGAAGCGATTCACCGAGGCTCTCCAGGAAGATGTCCGCTTCAGCCACACCGAGTACGATTTCAAGACGCTCGTCGACGTGTGCGAAAAGTTGGCCAGGCAGGCGGTCGTAAGAGCCGGAGGGAGCATCGAGAAAGATGCCTCGGGCCGTGAGTTCTTCGTGATTCCCGTCCAGGAACCTCGGCCGGGACCGTGCGAACAGTGCTGGAGCCCGGGCAAGCCTGCGGGCAGCCGCTTCACGGAGGAAGAACTCCGGAGAATCATCAAGGAACCGGACGAGGACCGATAAAAGGTAAACGGCCGTGGGAATCCGGGCCTCCGTACCCCATGAATCGCACAGAAGACTATTCGGCCGACTGGGCGCTCGATCCGGGCGTCATGTTCCTCAATCATGGTTCGTTCGGGGCCAGAACCAAGGCCGTAATCGCGCGCCAGCGGGAACTCCGCGAGGAGATGGACCGCCAGCCGATGACCTTCCTGGCACGGACCTATCAGGATCGGCTTGACGCGACGCGCGACGTCCTAGCCCGGTTCGTCGGCGCGGCATCACGGGATCTCGTCTTCGTCCGTAACGCCACCACGGCCGTCAACGGCGTTCTCCGGTCGCTCCCCTTCAAGCCCGGCGACGAGGTGATCATAACGACCCACGGTTATCGCGCCTGCAACAAGGCCGTGGAATACGCGCTCGACCAAGCCGGCGGGAAGGTCGTGACGGCGGATGTTCCGTTTCCGATCGACCGCCCGGAACAGGCCGTCGAGGCTATTCTCGCTCGCGTAACGGCACGCACGAGGCTGGCGCTGGTGGACCATATAACCAGTCCGACGGCGCTCATCCTGCCGGTTGAACGGATCGTGGCCGAATTGGATGCGCGGGGAGTCGACACGCTCATCGACGGCGCGCACGCGCCGGGGATGGTGCCGTTGGATATCGACCGGATTGGTGCCGCCTATTACACGGGGAATCTCCATAAATGGCCCAGCTTGCCGGTAGGAGCGGCTTTTCTGTGGGTCCGGCCGGATCGACAAGAGTGGATCCATCCGGCCGTCGTCAGCCACGGCTACCGGAATGCGCGCGCGGGACGGTCCGCTCTGCAAGAGGAATTCGACTGGCAGGGGACGGACGACCCGACCTCGTGGCTTTGTCTGGAGACTTCGCTCGCCTATTTCGACGACGTCATCGGCGGAATCGACGCGGCCGCCAAGCGGAACCACGAGCTGGCGGTGAAGGCAAGGCTCCTCGTCCGCGAGGTGCTGGAAACGGCCCCGCCGTGTCCGGACGAGATGCTCGGCTCGATGGCTACCGTCCCCCTCCGTGGAGGTCGGAACTGGGCCGCACCGGAAGCGGTCTCCTCGGCGGTGGCGGTGCATCCTCTGCAACGGCGACTGAACGACGAATTTCGCATTGAAATTCCGGTGGTCCCCTGGCCGTCCCCATCCTCGCTGAACATTCGTCTCTCGGTACATTTGTACAATGCCGTCGAGCAGTACGAAATCCTCGCCGATGCTCTCAGACAGATCCTCTTGTCCTAGCAATTTGCTTGCGTATTTCCAGTTTAGCGGTTATATTATATTGGGGAATTGTAATGCTTGGTTGATTCGCAAGGTCCTCCGATGCCCTGGATACGGAAGAGGCGTATTACTAGGAAAGAAACGCGGAAAAATGGTTCACGTAGGGGGTGCCTGCGGTTTGAGCCGTTGGAACGCCGTGAACTTCTGAGTCTTAGGATCAGTGAGTTTCAGGCCTCCAACGGGCTCACTATCGAGGATTTCGACGGCGATTCGTCCGACTGGATCGAGATATTCAACGGGTGGCCATCCACGATCCAACTGCAAGGGTGGCACCTGACGGACGACCCCGGCCATCTTACCAAATGGGAATTCCCGGACGTCTCCTTGGGCGCAAACCGCTATCTGACCATCTTCGCCTCGGGGAAGGATGCCCACCAACTTGGACAGTTGCACACCAATTTCCGGCTCAACAAGGAGACCGGGTACTTGGCGTTGGTCGCGCCCGACGGAACGACCGTCGCGTCGGAGTACCGCGACTATCCGGCGCAGTTTCGCGACATCTCGTACGGGATCGCGTCCAACGGCCAAATCCGCTATTTCGCTGCGCCGACGCCGGGCCAACCCAACGGGCTCGGTCTCCTCGAAAACCCGACGGTCCAGCCGGCCGTTTCCGTGCCGGGAGGGACCTTCTCCGATGCGCGGATCGTGGAGCTTTCAACCGATCTTCCCGGCGGCACCATCCGATACACGACCAATGGAAGCGCTCCGTCGGCGGCTAACGGAATCGTCTATTCCGGTCCGATCACGATCAACAAGACGACGGTGCTCAAATCGTGCGTCATTCCCCCCGGCGAGGAGGCCGGCCCGGTTCGGGCGGAAACCTACATCCGTATCGGGTCCGATCTGGTCCATTTCGATTCCGATCTACCGCTGGTGATCATCGACACCTACGGCCGGGGTCTGACTCAAGACTCCTACACCAAGGCCGCCTCCGCCTTCATCAACGTCGGGCCCGACGGTCGCACTTCCGTCTTGGATCCCGTCGAGTACGCCGGGAACAGCGGCCTGAAGATACGCGGTTCGTCCTCGGCCGGCTATCCCAAGAAGCAATATGCCTTCGAAACGTGGAACGACGTCAACAATGACGACATGGCCGTTTCCTTATTCGGACTGCCCGAGGAATCGGACTGGGTTCTGTTCGGAGCGTATAACGACAAGACCCTCATGCGCAACGACCTGGCCTACAAATGGAGCAACGATATCGGCCAGTACGCCCCCCGGACCGAGTTCTGCGAGGTCTTTATCGATACCGACGGCGACGGCGTCATCACGTGGTCCGACTACCAGGGCGTCTATTCGTTGATCGAGAAGGTCAAACGCGACCCCGAGCGGGTCGACGTCGAGGAGCTTTCCAGGGTGGACGCGGCCGAACCGGAAGTCACCGGCGGTTACATCATCAAGCGCGACCGGCGCGATCCCGGGGACATCGGCTTTTCCACCGCCCTCGAAAACCACCCGCTAAGTTACGTCGAGCCGAAGGAAAGCGAGATCACCGCCGCCCAGCGCGATTACCTGATCGGTTATCTCAACGAATTCGAGAGCGTGCTTCACGGCGCGAGTTTCGCCGATCCCGAGACCGGGTACGCCGCGTACATCGACGTCGACTCCTTCATCGATCATCACATCCTCAACGAATGGATGAAGAACATCGACGGGTTTTGGCTCAGCCAGTTCTTTTACAAGGACCGCGGCGGCGTTCTCGTCGCGGGACCCCTGTGGGATTTCGACCGCGCCATTGGAAACGCGAACTACCGCGGGGGATGGACCGGGATCGGCTGGTATTGGGAGGACCTCCTCGCGCAAGAGCCGACCGCCTACAAATGGTATCCGCGATTGTTCGACGACGCGAACTTCCAGCAACGCTGGATCGACCGTTGGTTCGAACTCCGCCAAACCGCCTTCACTACCGAGAAGCTTCTTGCCGACGTCGACGCCATGGCCGCCCGGCTCGCCGAAGCCCAGGTTCGCAACTTTCAGAAATGGCGGATACTGGGCGTGAACATCTCCCCCAATTGGTACGTTGGCCAGACCTACGAGGACGAAATCAACTGGATGAAGCAGTGGATCGTCGAACGGGTCGAGTGGATCGATGCCCAGTACCTGCCCCTGGTGACGCTCAGCGAACCGCCCGGTTACGTTGGCGACGAATTCTCCCTGACCATGTCCGCCGTCCGGGGTGAGACGTCCTACGACGTCTACTACACGCTCGACGGAACGGACCCCTATTCCCCGGTCGATACGACCGCCGTAACGCTGGTCCCCAAGGGGGACGTTTGGAAATACCACGATGGCCGGACCGATCTGGGGACCGCCTGGAGGGAGGTCGTCTACGACGACTCCTCCTGGGCATCCGGGCCCGGCATTCTCGGCGACGGAGAATCGTACGTCTCCACCCGGATCGACATCGGTCCCAGAGGCGATCGCACCCCGACAATCTATTTCCGAAATCAATTCACGGTAAAGGACGCCGCCGGCGTCAGCGGCTTGACCCTCCGCGTTCTTCGGGACGACGGGATGGTCGTCTATCTCAACGGCCAAGAGGTCGCGAGGGATCACATGCCGGACGGGGACATCTTCTACGGCACCTACGCCAACGGAACGGCGGTGGGCGCCGGCGAGACGACCTATTACGAATTCGCGGTCAGCCCGTCGCTGCTCGTCGAGGGGGCGAACACGCTGGCGGTGGAAGTCCATCAGGTGAACGCGACCAGCTCCGATTTGACGTTCGATCTCGAGCTGACGGCCGTGTATGGCGGCGTCGGAGAAGCCACCCGATTCGACGGAACGCCCCTCGTCTTCGACCGGACGACGTTCGTGACGGCGAGGGCGTTCGACGGCATGAGCTGGGGCGCCCCGACCACGGCTCTGTACCTGGCCGGTCCGGCTCCGAGCGTGTTCGTGACGGAACTGATGTACAATCCGCCCCAGCCGGGCAGGGTGGAGGAAGAACCCTTCGACAACAACGATTTCGAATTCATCGAAGTGACCAATGTCGGCGACTCTCGCGCCTATCTGGCCGGGCTGCGTTTCGCGCGGGGGATCACCTTCGACTTCGCCGTCTCGTCCGTCGGATGGCTGGAACCGGGAGAATCCGTCGTCGTCGTCCAGAACGCGGCGGCTTTCCAAATCCGATATGGTTCGGACATTCCCGTCGCCGGGGTGTACGACGGAAAGCTGTCCAACGGCGGCGAGAGGATCGTACTGAGCTATGGCGAGGCGGAAACCGTCCAGGATTTCACCTACGACGATTCCGGTGCCTGGCCCGGCCGCGCGGACGGAACCGGGAGTTCACTTGAAGTCCTCGATCCCACGGCCGATTACGACGACCCGGCCAACTGGCGCGCCAGTGGCGAGTACGGCGGTTCCCCCGGCTCGCCGGGACAAGGCAACCTGCGCGACGTCGTCGTCAACGAAGTTCTCACCCATACCGATTATCCGTTCACCGACGCCATCGAACTGTACAACACGACCGGTCGGCCCATCGACGTCGGAGGCTGGTATCTGAGTGATTCCAGCGCGAACCTCAAGAAATTCCGTATTCCCGGCGGCACGATGATTCCGGCATGGGGATACGTCACGTTTGATGAATCCGACTTCAACGCGTCCGGCGGGACCGTCCCGGGCGACTTCGCCCTTTCCGGCGCGCTGGGCGACGACGTCTGGCTCATGGAGGCCGACGCGGCCGGGAACCTGCTGCGCTTCGCCGATCACGTCGAGTTCGGCGCGGCCTTCAACGGCGAATCGTTCGGCCGGTATCCGAACGGGACCGGCCGGCTGTATCCGATGGAATCCACGACGTTCGGCGCGGAGAATGCCCCGCCGAGGATTGGTCCGGTAATCATCAGTGAAATCCAATACGCGTCCGGGACGACGGAGCCGACCGATCCCTTCGAATTCCTCGAGATATACAATCCAACCGGCGAGAGCGTCGACCTCTCCAACTGGGCGGTCGACGGCATCAAATACATCTTTCCACCGGGCGCACGAATCGGTTCCGGCGAGGCGGTGGTCATCGTACCGTTCGACCCGGCCGACGCCCAGGCGATGGACGCGTTCTTGGCCCACTACGGCGTCGGGGCGTTCACCCCGTTCGGGCCGTTCCTCGGCCGGCTCGATAATGCCGGAGAACGCATCCGTCTGCTCGTCCCGGATGAGCCGCCGGCGGACAATCCAGCGATTGTTCCCTACTGCATCGGAGACGAGGTCGGTTATGGCACTGCGCTCCCCTGGCCCGACCTCACCGCGGACCCGCGCTCGCTTCATCGCGCGGCGTTCGACGCGTGGGGAGACGACCCGCTCAACTGGAGTGCCGGCGAGGCGACGCCAGGGTCGGTCGATTTCGCGCAGCGAATTCCCGGCGACCTCAACGGCGACGGGGTTGTCGGAAGCGCCGACCTGGACATCGTCCGCGCACATTGGGGCGCGACGGTTTCTCCCGGCGATCTTACGCAAGGGGACGCCACCGGCGACGGGACCGTCGGTTCGGCCGACCTCGACCTGGTTCGGGCGAATTGGGGCCGGGCCTACACCGTCGCCGCCGCCGCGTCGATGGGAGAACCGGCGGCGGTTTACGGACCCGTCCGGCGGTTGGAAAACCCCGCGGCAACGCAAAGCGCCGCCCACGACCGGGTCCTCGCGGAACTGGCGTGGATCTACGAACTGGAATCGCGAGGAAACCGCAAGTAGCGCCGCCCGCCAATTCCATCCCGTTTTCGCCCCGTTTCAGAGAATCTGGATCGCTTCCACCTCACCGAGTCGCGATGGGCTCCGACCGATCATTACTCCTTCTCCGCCGGTTCCTTCCACCCGCGGATGTCGATGTCGACCCAGCCGATCGGTTTGCATTCAATCGGCTCGCCGCCGTCGTCCGGCTGGACCAAGGAAGGATACGGCCATATCCTTTCCGTGGGACATGGATGACGATGCGTGCAGCCCAAAGACGCGGTCCTCACAGCCCAAAGCGCCGCTGGTTTTCGGCTTGACCAAAGCGGCCCGTTGATCGCGAGAGAGACGGGAAGGATCACCGGTTATGCGAGGAGGATTGGACCCGGTGGGGGTCCGCGAACCCCGTCTACCGGCGGTACTTCTCGGACAGTCCCAGGCGCTCGACGACCAGCGCCACCGGCGACGGGGCGTCCTTGGTCCGCTTGTCCCGTTCGGCCACCTCTTCGATCGCGGCGAACAAGTGGTGGCAGGCCTCCTCATAGGAAACCCCCGTCAGCTCGCTGATGAGCCGCGTTCCCCGATCCAGAAGCTTCTTATTGGACGTCTCCACCCAAGCCATCCAGTTACCGACGACGCGGCCCATCCGGGCCATCGTCGCCGTGGAGATGGTGTTCGCGACGAGCTTCACGGCGAGCCGCTCCCATAGCCGCAGCGGCGAGGCCGGGAATTCACACGGGACATGAAAGAGGGGGTCGATTTCCAGAAGAGGCGCGTCAATATCGATGATTATTGCCGCGTGCTGGGTGAAATCGGCCGCATGCTCCGCGACGCCTCGAAAAAAGTCGCTTTCGGTGCTTCCCTCCAGGAGAGCCTCCTTCCCCACGAGAATGGCGACGAGCGCGGCGAACGGGGCGTCGTGCCGGGAGGGATCGTCCTCGTTGCCGATACGGAACTTGTATATTTCCTCATTGTCGAGCTTCGGCGGGTTGGCGCGAAGGACGGCCGGGGCGTCGAGTTCGTCATACTTCGGCGGCGTCCAATCGAGCCCCCGCGGTTCGCGGCGAAGGAGATCGTGCCAGGCACCGACCGTGTCGCGCAGGGGGTTCTTCACGAAGGCCCAGGACCGTGCGGAGACCGTGTCGTCGCACTTGCGGAAGGGGGGCAGGCGGAAGGTGGGGGCGCGCTCGGTAGTGTCGGTGAGAACATCCAGAAGAAACTCGTCGGCCATGTAGGTGATTAGTCCGCCGTGTTCATAGACCTGCTCTTCAAGCCGTACCGCGCCGGCCAGCGCGTTTAGGGCCGCGTCCGACTCTAGTTGATCGAGCAATATCTCGAACAGAAAAGCATAACTGGCCGGTTCGCGGAGAACGACGCCCAGCACGCACAACTCCTCCGCCGAGAGATACCGCGCAAGAACATTCGCCAGCGCCGATTCCAGCGCGGCGCCGACGATGAGCAGTTCCGCCGTCGTCGCCTGCATTCGGGTGGAACCGGCGACCGTCATCGGACCGCTGGCAAGATCGAGCTTCGTGATCCGGTCGTCCTCGATCACCTCGCGGGAACGCTCGACATGCTCGACCAAGACGGCGGAGGGGTTGTTGTAGACGAAAAAGACCGATGCGCCGACCTCGACCCCTTTCCAGGCGGTTCCGATGACGAACGGCGTTTCTCCCCCTTCCGTGATCGCCACGACAACATCCCCCTTGCCCACCCCGGCGGAACCCAGTTGATATTCCCCGAAACTCGGAAAATCCTCAAACCCCTCCACGGAACGGATCAGTGCGTGGTCACCGCCGGCCATAACGCTGAACGTGGCGTCCTCGCGATCGGGCAATTTCGCCATGATTTTCGGCTGATTTTTCTTGCACTCCTGCCAGAACCGCCGCCAGGCGGCCTCCAGGAGAATGCTTAAACGGCCGGTCGCCCCGCAGCCCGTGAAAAAGACCCGGTTGCCGGATTCCACGCCCCGGACGATTTCCGCGACGAGTTTCGCGAATTCCGGACTACGCAGCACGTCGTTCGCGCGGTCCAGGACTTCTCGGTCGACCGATTGCATCATCCTCAGCCCGGCGGCGAGGTCCTTCTGAATCGTCCACGAGAGCATGGCCGTTTTCGGATGGGAAGACTCCGTCGGCAGGGCTCCAAGGCGGAAGGCCGTTTCTTCGCGAAGGAAATGCTCGGCCCTGGCCTTCGCGGAGGAGGGTAAAGGAGCGGTCATGGTTTCAGCTCTCGAATAGCGGTCGATTCCAATTCCGTCAGGTTCCTGCACGCGGTGGCCGTGAAACCGTGATTTCCGCCACCCAGAGCCCCTTTCCCGGCGTCCGCAGCCGTACCGAATCTCCGGCGGGCAAGGTCTTCGGTTCGCTCCATCCGCCCTTCTCCAGGTCGTACCAACGGACGTTCGCGGGCGTTTTCGAAACCTTCAACACCACGTCACCCCCATCCGGAAAGAAGACCGCGCAGTACTCGCCCTCCCGGGCCAGGCAATAGGCCTCGTTATCCGCGCATTCCTCGAGCATGTCCGGGCGTGGTTCGCAACGTACGATGTCGATCGCATCGGTCACTTCCCGGGCACTTTGTATCATCCGCAGGGCCCTGGGACTGGAGCCGATGCCTGAATCCGGTCGATGGAACCGGGCAGAGGCGCAGCCGGCGAAGATGCTCCGCCAGAATCGCTCGATGCCGTCCTTCGTGGTACCGAAACGGCCCCCATCCGCCCCGTAGATTTTGACGTTGTTCATCGGTCTGGGGTTCTCCGCGAGGCGGCGGCGCTGCGCGAGGGCGTTGTCGTAGTGGGTCTGGCCGGAGCGGTGGTTGTTCTGCGAGATATCGACGAACGAATAGGTCTCGGGATGGTCGAACGTGTTGTTGTGCATGGTGTGATCGAGATTCCACGGATCCCACATTTCGGTCGTTTCCACCCGTTTGCCCGCCTCTGCCGCCTTGTTCTTGATGAACTCGGACCAGTAAGCGCCCCATTTGGGCGTAACACTCGTTTCGTTGTCCATGCAATAGAGGACGTGGTCATACTTAAGGCTATGCTGGAGCATCTTCTCGACGAACAGCTCCTGATACGGCAACACCGTCTTGAGGTCTTTGGCGCCGGGAACCGATCGGAAGAAGTCATTCTTCGTCTGGGTCGGATGCGAATCCACCTTCAGCGGAAGGCCGGACTCCTCGCGCGAGTAGTTCACGTTATTGCCGGGGCGGAACGGGTTCCGGTCCCACCGGTCTTGATAATAGTCGAACGTCGCCCAAACCTCGATCTGGACGATGATCTCGCGCTTCGCCGTCTCCCGCAGGAATCGCTCGAACCGGTCCCAGAACTCCGGATCCCACTTGTTCAGGTCGTAGCGGTCCCCGGTCTTCGCGTTGGGCATGGCGTTCCCCTCGTCCCGCCAGCTCATCGTACACCGGACGTAGTTACCGCCGGCCTCGGCAATGGCATCAAGCTCGTTCTCAACGTTCGGCACCTGAAAGAGGTTGTCCTCGGAAGAACCTCCGAGAAGCAGAACCGGCCTGCCGCCGTATTGCCAGTAGTAGGGGTTCTCTTCATACGGGCGAATCCGGGCATCCGGTTTGGCGGCCGCGACCTGGAAATGGCATAAGAGCAATGCGGTGAAGAAGAACAAACTCGTAACGGATTTCATTGAAGACCTCTCCTTTGAAGCAATGAGTGGTTTTTTTTACGCGGTTCGTCGTTCGAGTATTCCAAAGACGCTCCCTCACGCCACCTGAAACCGTTCTACCTTCTTCCGGTCGACGCGGATGCCCAAGCCGGGGCCTTGGGGGACGGCGACCATACCGTCGCTGACGTCGAACGGTTCGGTGAGGACGGCTCGGTCCAGCGATTCGTGGGGCGTTTCGTTATGGAAGGTAAAAGCGGGGGTACACGCGGCGACTTGCAGCATCGCGGCGGTCGCGAGCCCTAGTGAACGGCTTTGAGCCAGGCATGCCGCCGCGCCGGCCGCCTCGGCAACGGCCGCGGACTTTCGGCTGGGAAGGATTCCTCCCACCCGCTGCAGGTCGATGACCACGAGGCCGGAAGTCTCCCTACCGACGGCGTGCAGGACGTCCCGGGGACGGCGGATGCAACGGCGCGCCGCCAACGGGACCATCGTACGGCGCTGCAGCGGCTGGAGTTCGGCCGGATCGTTCGCCGGCACCGGATCGACGAGGAACTCCACGGCTCCTTGCTCCAACAAGGAGCAGAGTTCCGCCGCCGTTTCGATGTCGTACCGTTCTTGAGCGTCCAACCTCAGCTCGATACGCGTCCCGGCATTCTCGCGAATCCGTCGGGACAGGGCAACATCCCGGTCCAAGTCCCCACTCGCCGGGACGACCAGAGAATGGAATCCTTGATCGGCCAGTTGCCGCGTAAGGTGGACCGTCTCGTCGTCCGACGCGGCTTCCACGCGGAGCGCCACCGGAATCCGCCGCCGGTAGGCCCCGCCCATGAGGTGGGATAACGGCTGATCAAGGACGCGTCCCACCAGATCCCACGATGCCATCTCCATCGCGCAGCGAAGGGGCGGATCGGCGAAAAGCTCCCAGGTTAGCAGCTCCTCGACGTCGAAGACGCTCCGTCCGGTAACGGCCGGCAGGATCGCGTCGCGCCGAGCGGAGGTTTCCGTCACGCGCCACGAACAGGCCGCTTCCCCCCAGCCCTCCACCGCGTGTTCGTCCACCAGACGCACGATCAGGGTACGTCCCGGGGCCGAGGGAACCTCGAGCAAGAAAAAATCCAGATCGTTGATAGCGGCCGATCTCACGAACCGTCCTCCTTTTCTCGTGCCGAAGTCCTCGGGCCGCGCGGCCCCATTTCCGGCAACTTGAATCGCATCTCCTCCTCCTCGCACGTGCGTCGCGTTTCGACGGTCGATTCAAACCGCGCAATGAGTTTGTCCACGCACGCGCCGACGACGTATTCCGGGGCGCTGGCGCCGGCCGTCACCACGACGGTGTCGCCCTGACTGAACCGCTCGTAGACGATGTCATCCGGCCCATCGACCAGGTAAGCCTGAGAGCCGCACTCCCGAGCGATCTCCGCCAGCCGTTTACTATTAGAACTGTTCCGGCTTCCCACCACCAGTACCACGTCCGCCTCGGGGGCTATTTGACGCACGGCGGTCTGGCGGTTGTACGTGGCGTAGCAGATGTCTTGCGTCGGCGGCCCGACGATTCCGGGAAAACGCGATTCGAGTCGTTTGACGATCCGCCGCGCATCGATGATCGAGAGGGTCGTTTGCGTTAGATAGGCGGTACGTTCCGTCGGTGGTTCGGACAGGTTCTCCACGTCCTGCTCACTGCGGACCAATATGATCGCGTCCGGTGCCTCCCCCATCGTTCCGACCACCTCGTCGTGCCCCTCGTGGCCGATGAGAAAAACCGTACGACCTTCGCCGGCAAGACGAATCGCCTCCGCGTGGACTTTCGTCACCAGAGGACACGTCGCGTCGATTGCTCGAAGCCCCTGCGCCTCGGACTCGGCACGGACCGCCGGAGATACCCCGTGGGCCGAATAGAGCAATACGGAGCCACTGGGCACCTTATCGAGAGACTCAACGAAGACCGCGCCTTTCTTCAGAAACTCATCCACCACCCAGCGGTTATGCACGATTTCGTGATAGACGTAGACAGGGGGACCGAATCGGCTCAGCGCCAAATCGAGCGACTGTACCGCCCGGTTCACGCCGGCACAAAACCCGCGGGGCTCAAGGAGGATGATGCGCATGGAAAGAAAGAAGGGTGTCGCGGAGAATCATGGCGGCGAACCGGCCGCCGACAAGCCCGCGCACCGACGGATCGTTCGCCGGTGCACGGGCGGCGCGGTGATTGAAAAACCGGATTCGGGGGCGTGTTACTCGTTAGCCTGTTGGAATTCGCCCATGAACTCCGCCAGCAGTCGGCACCCCTCGACCGGCATGGCGTTGTAAATGGATGCACGGCATCCGCCGACGCTGCGGTGGCCCTTGAGATTGACCAGGTCGCGTTTCGCCGCTTCGGCGAGGAACTTATCTTGCAACGCTTCTCCGGGAAGCCGGAACGCGATGTTCATCAAGGACCGGCTCTCCGGCTCGGCGTGGCATTCATAGAACCCCGCGGAACCATCGATGACGTCATAAATCAGTTTTGACTTCATCCGATTCTGCTCCAGCATCTTGTCCAGTCCGCCGATCTCGTCGAGAAGCCAATCCGTAACGAGCTTCACGACGTAAACGGCAAAGACCGGGGGGGTGTTCAACAGGGACTTCTCTTTGGCCAGCACCGAATAGCTGAGCATCGAGGGCAGATCGCCGGGGCACTTCTCGATCATATCGTCGCGGATGATCACGATCGTCACGCCGGCCGGCCCCGCATTCTTCTGGGCACAGGCGTAGTACAGCGCGTACTTGTCGATGGGGACGGGCCGGCAGAGGATATCGCTGGACGCGTCGCAAACGAGGGGCACGTCACCGACGTCCGGCTCGGCGGCGAATTGGACGCCCTGGATGGTCTCGTTCGAGGTGAAATAGGCGTATGGCGCGGCCGAGTTCAACGAAAGCTCCCCGGCCGACGGAACGCGGTTGAAGTTGGAGCCGCCGCCATCAAAGGCAATTTGGACCGGACCCTGGGTTTTTGCCTCCGGGGCCGCCTTCTTCGACCAGGAACCGGTTACGATGTAGTCCGCCGCCGTCGCCGATCCACGAAGGAAATTCATCGGGATCATCGCGAACTGCAACTGAGCCCCGCCCTGCAAGAACAGAACTTGGTAATTATCCGGAATCCGCAAGAGCTTCCGAAGATTCGACTCCGCCGTTTCGATGATCGATACGAAGTCCTTCGACCGGTGACTAATCTCCAGAATGGATTGCCCCACGCCGGGGAGCGACACAAGATCGTGCTGGGCCGCCTCCAATACCGGCAACGGAAGCATGGCCGGGCCGGGCGAGAAATTGAAAACGCGTTTCGTCATATTTCCTTCCTAAAAACGACTGAGATGTGGATGGTCCGGGACACTCCCGAAAGACAAATCACTTATCGAGCGGTACCGCGGTCCTCGGTCTTCGCGATTCCGACGTGTTGCGCCACGTGGTCTTTCCAAAAGGCTCCGTCTTTCCGCCGACGATGTAAACAAACCGGTTAAGTTTACCTTTCATTTCCTTTCTGCTCAACCACCGCGGACCCGGTGTTTCTCCTCATCGGCGCAAACATCGCTACTCACGTTGTTGTAGATCACCCCTTAGGCTATAATCCGCGCCATCATGGACGCACTCATTAACCTTCGCATCGGGATCGGACACGATACCCATCGTTTGGGTCCCGGAGGGGATATTATTTTGGGTGGTGTTAAAATCCCCTATGATAGTCACCTCATTGGACACAGCGATGCCGATGTATTACTCCACGCCATTACGGATGCGATACTCGGAGCCCTCGGTCTGGGGGATATCGGACAGCACTTTCCCGATACCGAGGAAGTGAATCGAGGCCGGGACTCCGCAGAAATCCTGTCGGAGGTAGTCGAAGTTACCCGTGCGGGTGGGTGGGAAGTTCAAAACCTCGATTGTATCGTGTTCGCGGAGCGTCTGAAAATCGCCCACCACAGGGCGGAAATCCGTGTACGAATCGCCGAACTGATCCTCGTTCCGCCCAGTGCAGTGAATGTGAAGGGGAAAACGGGGGAAGGGATGGGACCAGTCGGACGAGAAGAGGTTATCTCCGCCGAATGCGTCATCCTGATGCGACGCCGAGACGGTCCCTCACGAGGACCGTGAAATCGCTCGCCGCCGCGCCGATACCCGCTCCAATTCCATGGACTAACGCACAACATAAGCCGAGTACCTCAGTCATGCTTCGCGTCTACAACACGCTGTCAAGAAAAAAAGAAACCTTTAAGCCGGTCGTCGCCGGCAAGGCGGGAATCTACCTGTGCGGGCCGACCGTCTACAAGCCGAGCCATATCGGGCACATGGTCGGACCGGTGATTTTCGATACGGTGAAGCGCTATCTGGCGTATTCCGGGTACGACGTGACTTTCATCATCAATATCACCGACGTCGACGACAAGCTGATCAACGAATCGCGTGCCAGAGGCGTGGAAATGGCCGCTTTGGCCGAGGAAATGACGGCCGATTACATGGCGAATCTGGAGGCGCTCGGCGTCGATTCAGTCAGCGGGTTCCCCAAGGCCACCGACAACATCGCCGAGATCATCGACATCACCAAGGCGCTCATCGACAAGGGCTTCGCCTACGAATCGAAGGGGGACGTCTATTTTGAGGTCGCGAAGTGCCCCGGTTACGGCAAACTCAGCGGCCGGACGGCGGAGGCGACCCAAGGGGACGGGGGAGGAACCGCCGAACTCAAACGCTCCTCGGCCGATTTCGCCCTGTGGAAGTCCGCCAAGCCTGGTGAGCCGGCCTGGAAAAGCCCTTGGGGGCAAGGGAGGCCCGGCTGGCACATCGAGTGCTCCGCCATGGCGCGTAGATACCTCGGCCAGCCGTTCGACATTCACGGCGGCGGCTTGGACCTCGTCTTTCCGCACCACGAAAATGAAGTCGCCCAGAGCGAGTCCTGCTGCGGGACGACGTTCGCCAAGTACTGGATGCACAACGGCCTGATGCAGGCCTCGGACGAAGTCGGCAAGGTCGGCGGCCGCAACACCCGCGCGGCCGAAGGGGACCTCCAGTCGCAAGAGGCCGGCAAGATCAGCAAGTCGAAAGGCTCCAGCGCCTTCCGCGACATGCTCAAACGATTCTCCGCGGAGACGATCCGCTTCTTCCTCCTGGCGACGCACTACCGGCGGCCGATCGACTTCAGCGAACGGCGGATCGAGGAGGTCGGGACCGGGCTGGACACGTTCTACCGGTTCTTCAAGCGGTTCGAACGGGTCAGCGGAAAAGACTTCTACGCCCTCGGCGCGCCGGCGACCCGGAAGGAGGGAGACTTCGAACCGGGGACCGATCCACTCCTGGCGGACGTCGCCGCGATCCGCGAGCGGTTCCTCGAAGCGATGGACGACGATTTCAACACCGGCGGGGCGACCGGCGACCTCTTCGACCTGGTCCGCCGGCTGAACCGGTTCGTCGAGGACGAGAAGCTTGAGGCAAAACCGGACGCGGCGAAGGTCGCTTCCCTCACCCGGGCGACGACGGTCCTAAAGGAACTGGCCGCGATCTTGGGGATTTTCCGCAAACCCGTCGAAAAGTCGGGCGGCGAAGACGACGGCATCGTCGAAGGCCTGATGCGCCTGCTCATAGAGGTCCGCGCGGAATCGCGAAAGAAGAAGGACTTCGCCACGGCCGACCGCATCCGCGACGCGCTCGGCGAAATCGGAATCGTTCTCGAAGACCGTCCCGGTGGAACCGATTGGAGCCTGGGGGGATAACCCCTTTTGTTATGTCCGAAAGACGGCTTCGCATCCTCGGCGTCGATCCGGGCCTGAACATCACCGGCTACGGCGTGCTGGAGATCGTCGGCCGCAGGCCGAGCATGGTGGAGGCCGGCATCGTTCGCGGCCAAAGCAGGGAATCGCTCGCCCGGCGCGTCGCCGAAATCCACGAAGGCATCACCGGGATCATCCGCGACTTGCGCCCGGACGTGCTGGCGGTGGAGGAGCTTTATTCGCACTACGCGCGGCCGCGGACCGCCATCCTTATGGGGCATGCGCGCGGGGTGATCTGCCTGGCGGGGGTTCAGAACCATATCCCGGTCGTCCACTACGCGGCGACCCAAGTCAAACGGATTCTCACCGGGTCCGGCAGAGCCCCGAAGGGGCAAATCCAACGGGCCATTACGGTGGAACTCGGCTTGTCCTGCGTTCCCGAACCCCCCGACGTGGCCGACGCTTTGGCGATCGCCTTGTGCCACTACCATTTGGGAGGGAATGAGGCATTAATGCGTTAGAGAGGCAGGAAACGAGGCGACACGGGGGCCGATTGGAGTAGACTTTTGATCATTCACGACGGAATTCCTACCATGGAGAACCTTATGCAAAAACTCATTGAACGTACGAAAGCTCGGTTCGAGAAGGAATTCCAGCGGACCCCTCAATGGATGGCGGCCGCGCCGGGAAGGGTGAATCTTATCGGGGAACACACGGACTACAACGGCGGATTCGTTCTACCGATGGCAATCGACCGCTATACGCTCATAGCGGCCGCGCCACCGGAGGTCGGCGCGACGACGGCCCGAGTCCACAGTTCACTGTATGAATCGCCCGAGGAATTGGCGGTAACCGGGCCTTTCGAGAAGGCGAAGACGCAGTGGGCGAATTACGTCCAGGGCGTCATCGCCGGGTTCGCGGCGCGGGGGGCGACGATTCAGCCGTTTGACGCGGTCATCGATTCGACCGTTCCGCTCGGCGGGGGGCTCTCCAGCAGCGCGGCGATCGAGGTGGCGGTCGCAATGATGCTGGAACAAATGACGGGCATGGAACTTGGCCCGGTCGAAAGGGCCCTGCTCGCCCAGAAGGCGGAGCACGAATACGCCGGAATGCCGTGCGGGATCATGGACCAGTTCAGTTCGGTGATGGGCGAGACGGACCGGCTGATGCTGATCGACTGCAAGTCCCAGGCGGTGGAACTCGTTCCGTTCGAGGCCCCGGACGTCGCCGTCCTCATCGTCAACAGCAACGTCAAGCACGAGCTGACCGGCACGGAATACGCCGACCGCCGCTACGAGTGCGAATCGGCCGCGAAGAAGCTGGGCAAGCAGTGGCTCCGCGACGTGACACTGGACGACCTCGAGGCCGCAAGAGACAAACTAACCGACCACGAATTCCGCCGCGCCAAACACGTCGTCAGTGAAGACGACCGCACCGTCGCCGCCGCCGAGGCCCTCAAACAAGGCCGCTTCAACGACCTCGGCCCCCTGATGTACGCCAGCCACGACTCACTCCGCACCGATTTCGAAGTGAGCTGCGAAGAACTCGACATCCTCGTCGACATCGCCCGATCAATCGGCCCCGCCGGCGGCGTCCTCGGCTCCCGCATGACCGGCGGCGGTTTCGGCGGATGTACGGTGAGTCTGGTGAAGACGGAGTCGCTCGAAAGCGTCATCGCGACGATCGAGAAGCAGTATCGCGAGATGACGGGCATCGAGCCGACGGCGTTCGCGACCCGGCCGTCGCGGGGGGCGTTCGAGCTGGGAGCTATGAGCTGGGAGCTTTGAAAGGCTGTAGATCGTCCTGGAGAACCCAAAGAGTGAATCCCCAGAAGAAACCAATCCTTTATTATCGCCGCTCTTGGTTTGTGCAAGTCCTGATCAGCTTGCTTTTCCTCGTGTTTGCCGTGCTGTTCGTCCCTACCCTGATGTGGCTCCTCAACTGGCCTCCCTTGGGCATTGTGATCTTGAGCATGGTCTTGTTGTGCTGCGTTCTGCTCTACGGATGGACCATTTATTGACATGTGTCGCAAACGGAGAGACATCGTCTGCATT
>CAZFQG010000086.1:0-2552 GCA_964520785.1 uncultured Planctomycetaceae bacterium
GTCTCTCTCCTAATTCCTAATCCGTAGGTCGCAGGTTCGATTCCTGCCAGGCGTAGTTTAACTCTTTGTCTTGTAAGCACTTACAAAGACTCGCTCGTATCTCTGTTCGGTACCCCTTCTTGCAGCACTTTCGGTACACAATTCGGCACGGAAGACGATGCTTTGGGGCAGTTTTCTCGGTTGACCGGACCGGTTCTTGAAGATGACGAATCGGGGAGGAGGGACTGGGCGACGATCGTCTTCAAATGATCGTATGGTGTCCACGGCTCGCCTAAAACCGGCTCCGGCTTCCATCCAGAGGACCCCGAAACCGTTAAGGGAATCGGTCCCATGGGAATTCAGGTTACGGATTCGTATCTCCCTTCAAGGATCCCATGGCATGCCAGACGCGCAAATCGATTGTTTCCTCGATGAACCGGACGCTCCCGTCGCACATTGCCACGTTGACACCACCGGGGTGCTTGCTTCGCGCCGTATGCAAGACCATGTTCAGTTGCGTGAGTATTCCGCCGGTGCCGGAACCCTTGTAGAGGCAAGGGGCCGGCGTATTCGTCTGATGGCTGTCCGCCGGATCGCACCACCGGACCAGGTCCGGCTGTAGGCTATTGGGAGAGTAATCGGTCATGAAGACCGGCCCCTCGTCATACGCGATCGCCCCGCGGATCGTACACTGCCCTCCGCAAATCAGTTCACTTAAGAGCAGCGTGTGGCTGGTACCGTTGATAATATCGCGGATTTTCGCCCCGTAGTTGTATCCGAAAACACCCTCGACCCTCGGTTCGGCCTCCATGCGGCCGCGGCCGAAATTGCCGGCGTAGGAGGTTCTGCCGTAGGGAGGGCTTCCTGGAGCGCAGTTGTCCGTCGGGTTGAACGGATTGCCGACCGTCATTTCCGAAGGGCAATGCAGAATATCGACGTTCGCGGAGAGAATTTTCTGCTGCTGTTCCGGCATGGTAATGAACGCCACGCCGGGGTTCCAGTTCCAGTCGATGCCTTTGAGGGTGGAATCCATTTCCAGAAACTCGAAACATCGCAGGACCCAGGGCCACTCGGGGTCCCATGTGCTGCTGCGGCCCTTGCCGCTGTGCATGTACCCGTAGCCGACCGGGAAGTGGCCGTGCGTGGACTCGTACATGTGGCACGCCAGGGCGAGCTGTTTCATGTTGTTCGAGCACTGTATTCGTCGCGCCGCCTCGCGCGCCGCCTGCACCGCCGGCAGCAACAGAGCAATCAGAATGCCGATAATGGCGATGACCACCAATAATTCGACCAACGTAAAACCGCGGCGTTTCATGGCACGAGGCCCTCCAATACGTGGTGCAGCCCCCTTTCACTCGGCTTAACGGCGGGACGACCCCGCCCGAACAACATCATCATACCAAAGAGTCCGCAGGGAGTCACGACCCCGACGGACGGTTCCGGCACGGCGGATACCCTGGCTCCCCAGTTTGCGCGGATTTGATCCAAATCCAAGCTGTCGACCATGCCGTCTCCGGATGGATCGCCGTGGGCGCGGTCTCCCGCAGGGACCCGGCGGCCCCAATTTGCTCGAATGATATCCAGATCGGCACTTCCGACAAGCCCGTCTCCGTCGAGATCGCCGTCGAGGAAGGTCCAGTAATACTTCCCTTGGCGAAGCTGCTCGATCGCCCCTTCGCCGAGCGCCGCGTCAAACAGCCAGACGTCATCGATCAGACCGTGAAAATACCTCTCGAAGCCGGGAACCGCTTCCGCTCCGATCTTGAAGGTCTTGTTCGATTCGGTATTGAGTCCCTCGCCGTTTTGATATCCGGTCTGGGGTTCCGCGCCGTCGACGAACAACCGGTAGCGGCCGGTTCCCTTGTCCCACGTCGCGGCGACGAAGTGCCACTCGTTGGGGGTCAATGCAGTACCTGAAATGAAGCCCCCTTCCGCCGTTTCGCCGTCCGCCACGGCGATACCCGGCTTGCCGTCCATGAGGAAAAGTAGATAATGATCGTTTTCTACCGTATTGGCCCACTTACCGCAGATAACCCGGACTCCGCCGAGCCCGGTCTCGCTGGGGCGGATCCAGGCCGCGAGGGTCAGACCGTCCCAGTCGCCGTTGTATTCCGGATCGTTCCCCCCTTCCAAGTAGCCGTTGCCGCCGAATGCGCCGCTGGCGAGGCTCGCCTCATGGAATGTCCGTTCCGTCTCGACGGTGACGCCGTGATTCGACACCAAATCCTTCCCGTGTCCGGAAGCGTCACTCAGAAAAGCCCCCGGCTCCATTTGCCACCAACCGATCGGGGCGGTGTAGGGGCCGCCGGGAATAGGCAATTCCCTCCCCAACTCAATCGCCATCTCGCGGACCTTGCCCACCACGACCGACTCCACCTCCGGAGCGAACCAGCCGATATCGGGGCCGAAGAGACCTCGGTTTTCGTATCCACCTTGATTGATGATGTTCACCGTCGGCAGGTACCCCGACACGTCGTTGCAGTACCCGGCCGTCCAGAGGGCGTCCGCTCCTAGAATGTCCTTCAGAAGCGACACATACTCCGAAACGGTCTCCTCCGGGAGGCCGACCAGCA
>CAZFQG010000086.1:2562-24882 GCA_964520785.1 uncultured Planctomycetaceae bacterium
GCCGAGCGACCATGCCGCGATCGGCGCGGAGTAGGTCGTCGGCAGCGTCTCCCCCCGATCGAGCGCCGCGAGCATCAAGCCCGCCACGTGCCGGTCCCACCCGGCCCCGGACGCGGCGATCTGTTCGATTTCCGTACGGGTCATGCCGGTCTTCAGCGGCAGATCGACCATCTGGAACCGCGTATCGATCCCCCCTGTGATCGTCTCCATCGACCCTCCCAAGACACGAACGACCTCCGTGCCGAGGCTCTGGCCGTGCCGCACGACCCATTCCTCTTCATCCGCCGTAGCTCTGGGTTCCGGATTCGCATCCGCGCCGCAACCGGTGACGAACATCGTCTGGGCGTCCGGAAAGGCCTCCAAAATCGTCCGCCGCGCATAGGCCGCGTAGTCGCCGGAAATCTTATAGTTGTTCCCTCCAAGCGTAACGTTGTGGCAGGCCGCTCCGAAGAGAACCGCGCGGACGCTTCCATCCGGCGAGGCGACTTGCAGGACCGGAACGTCCCGATCCGTGTGATTCGAGGGGTTCGGGCCCATTCCCGCCCAAGTCCCGGAGCCGCCGAGAATCCGCCGGTTCTCGAAGAAATCGGCCCGGCCGACCGAGTACGTCAGTCGAGAAGGCTGAAGATCGGCCAGTGCGTCGACGGCGAGCGTCGCGAGCGTCTGTTTGAGCGTTTGCGTGTAGTGTGCCAGTTTCGTCTGCTCCACTTCCGGAATGGCATACATGCTTCCGTCATCCAGGTCGACCGCCGGCCCGGAGTGCGTGTGCGAGAGATTAACGAGAATCCGTTCGCGAGGAAGGCCGGTTTGCGCAGCGATACGGGCGCAAACGTCGTCCACGTTGGCCTTGCGCAGCACGCACAGATCAATGGTCAGAAGAACGGCCCGGTTGCCGGCGGTATCCTCGAAGGCGGCCGCCTGCGCCACCAGATCGTCCAAGACTCCAACCGAAGGGTGGTTCCGGTTGTCGTAACCGGCCAACCACAGCGGCTCCGTCGGGGTAATGACCGCTTGGGCCAGGCCCACCTTCCATTCATCCGCCGTCAAGGGCGGAACGGCGAGAAGCCACGTTGCGACAACGCATACGAAGGCAAGGACCCAGGATGCCGTCGCGAACGGTTTAGGACGATTCATGGGTACGAAATCCTCTCGTTCCGGAGGTGGTCCGCGAAAGCCTTACGGACCACCTCCGAATTCCGGTGGCGGCGATTTGTTTATGGATCGGCCGGAAGGCTTTGTCTTCACCTCTTCCGACCGAGGAGTATTCCAATTACTCCAAGCAATGCCAACACGACTGCGCATGGCTCCGGCACGGCCGCCGCGGCGCCCAATCCCCAGTTCGCGCGGACGATGTCCAAGTCGGCGCTTCCGACCATACCGTCGCCCGAGGGATCACCACAGGAAAGGCAACCGGCTTGGACCGACTGACCCCAGTTGGCGCGGACGATGTCCAGGTCGGCGCTACCGACGAAGCCATCGCCGTTGAGGTCGCCGGCCAGCTCCTCCGATTGCGGTTCGAACGCCTCGATCTTCAGTTCATCCAGAAAGCCTTTGAAAAAGAGGTTCATCGTCTCGCCGCGGGCACCGAGGAAGAGGCTGTCGTTGAGGAACCGCTTCGCCGCACCACCGGGCAGCGCGTGCTGACTCCACGCCGTTTCATCCGGAACCGCTTCGCCGTTAATGGTCATGGTAACGACATCGGCCGGATCGGACGCCAAAAGGTTGAATTCAACCACGTAATCATCCCACTCCATGTCGTTTGCCGAGGGCAAGACGTCGATATTGTAATTCGTATCGAACCTGACCCCGGCGGAACCTTTTCCCGGCTCGATGAAATTCGCCCCGACGGCGATATTGCCGAAACCGTTGACGTTGTAGTCAACCGACTGCTCGAACAGCATCGCCGCCGCGTTACTGGCCGATTTCATCGCGAAGGAAAACCTCAGATGCTGGTAGGGAGTCAGGTCCAGGGGCGCGGCCGTCTGAAGGCACTGACTCGCCCCGTCGAACGACGCGCTTCCCGAGCTGGTTCCGCCGGCACCGTCACGGTCGTCGGCGACGGAGACGGCGGTCCCGATCAGGTCGTGACCGTTTCCCGAGGAATCGGCGAGAAAGTTCGCCCCTTCGTCGAACTTCCACTCGGCGACCACGGTGCCGCCGATGACGTCCTCGATCTTGAATTCGTCCAGCCCGCCGTTGAGGAAGAAATTGGAGTTCGCCCGGGAACCGATGTAAAGCGTGTCGTTCCCGAAACCTCGCGTATAAGGCGTATTCGTCGCGTGTAAACCGAGATATCCCTCCGCGTCGTCCAAAATCACCCCGTTCTGGTAGAGTTTGACGACATTCTCCGGCCGAGCCGCCGTCAGATCGAATTCGGCCACATAGGAGACCCACTCGTTCTGGACGTGCGGGAAGAGTTCGGTATGCGTTCCTTGGGCGAGGCGCAGGCCGATGTGGCCCGCCGATTCCGCCTCGACCCTGTTCTCGCCGGTGACGAACAGAAACGATGCTTCGTCCTGAACGTTGTAGTTGGTGGAGTGCTCCATCAATATGGTAACCGCGTCGGCGGTCCCCTCGTGTTTCATCCACCAACTGATCCGTACGGCGTCATAGGGGGAGAGATCGAGCGTGCTCAGTGTCATCATCCAGGCATCCGTCCCATTGAAGTACGCGCTGCCGTTACTATCGCCGGCTGCCCCGTCATAATCGTCCGCGGCGGCGGTCACCCCATAATTCAAGAGCGTGTTTCCGTTTCCGGAACTGTCCCCCGTCAGGTCGCCCGCGTCGAATTTCCACTCCGCGATGAGCTGGCCATGAGCCGGGGGCGAAGCCGTCGACACCACCGCGAAACACACTACCGTGAGAACCAAGAACCGATTCATCCGTAGGACCTCCTCATAGAACCACCGGTTTGTCCCCTCGCCCACACGGCGAGGGAAATCCTGTTCGAAATCCGTACCCGCTATTATAAGGCGAGCGGGTAGGCATGTCAACCACGGATTAACGGATTATTCGACTCGCCGTGTCCGATGCGATAGCTCGGGGGGGGTAGATTTAAGTCGTCGTGGGGAAAGATGTTGCGCGCCGGCGGGTGGGCCGCAAAAGAATTTCGTCCCGGGAGTGGATTTCTGGCCGTACCCCCGGATTGGGACGTGCCGTTGGGAGGGTTCTCGGCGAGTTACCCTATTGTTTGCCGCCCGAGCCCGCGAAGTAGGCCGCGGCGGCCGGCTCTTGGCTACCGCGAACCTCGCAGGTCTTCCGTCGGCACCCGCGGCAGGCCGAGGTTGTCGGCGAAGGCGGTTCCTTCCGCCGATCTCCGCTCGATGAATATGGTGGCGGTGGTCGAATCGGGGCCGGTGGTAAACTCGACCGTCTTCCGTTCCCAACCGGAACCGGCGTGGCCGGCCGAGGCGTCCGGGCCGCCGTGGCCGCGGATGCCGAGGAGGACCGGGGTCGTGCCATCCGACTTCAGCCACCCGGACAACTGATACCGCGTGTTTGGGTGGAGATTTTCGATGGTCTGCTCCACGCGGACGGCGCCGCTGAGCCGCAATTCGTGTTTGGAGGTCCCCGTCTTCTGCACGGCGCCGCGGCCGAATTCGTTGCCCCAGCCGTTGCCGGGGGCGATGTCGGCTTTGCCGCTGCCGACGGCGGTCCAGGATTCGGTGGACCCCAACTCGAAGGCCGCGTTGTGAATGGCATTCGCGTAGGCCATTTCCGGGACGTCCCACTCCACCCGGGGCGGATTGCCGAAATCGTGCCCCGCCTTCCACGCTTCCGGCGAGGCGCCCAAATCGGGGGGTGTTTCCGATTCCGGCGTGATCCCCTGCAAAGGAACGCCCGCGCGGCGCGCCGGCGAGCCAGGCAGGAGCTCGAACCGGGCCTGCTCGGGATCGACGAACCCCGGGTCCTGGCTGATCAGGTTCGGCTGGGTGACGACATGGGCCGGGAGGCGGATCTCTTGAGGCAGAATGTTGTTGACGAAGCGGCTGCCGAACAGGTCGTCGCGGTGGGAGTGGTCGAACGTCGAAATCCGCCCGCAGTTCCAGACCGTGTTGTTGTAGGAGAGCATGAAGTACGACGGGTTGTTTACCTGGAGCGGAATGCCCGGCACGTTCCAGATCACATTGTGGTGGACGATGGCGTTGTGGCTGCAATGGTCGAAGTAGATGCCGGCCGTGTGCCCGTGGGCCAGGTTGTCGTGGACGCGGTTGTAGCGGATGACCGTCGCCATGAAGTCGGTATTGTGGCCATAGGTCATTCCCAGGTCGGCGGTCAGCCAGCCGGCGTGGGAGAGGTCGTTGTACTGGATCAGGCTTTCCATCAGGCCGTGGAGGGAACAGACGTCCCGGCCGGAGTGGCGGATCGTATTGTGGCTGATCAACTGCCGTCTCCCGGAGAACGACGCGGCGCCGTTCCATTTGCCGGCGTAGTTGCCGTGGTGCAGACAGCAGTTGACCAGCCGGTTGTCGGAGCCCTCCATCCGGACGAGGCTGCCGGACGACCAGGCGAACTCGCATCCGGTAACGTCGATATGGCTCCCCTTGATGAGCACGCTGCCCTTGCCGCTGACATCATTGACGTAGGAATGGCCGATGTAGCGACCGGCCAGGCCGTGAAGCGATAGGTGATGACTCGCGGCGTCGGTCAGAATGCCTCCCGCGCGGAAGCGGAGGCCGCGGATATGGATGTGCGACCGCCCTGAAAGGTCGATCACATGGACCCGCCGCTTCGCCTCGATCCATGAGCCGTCCGGCATCCGTCCTTGCGGCGGCTTGAGCCAGAGTTCCTTCTTGTCGCGGTCGAACCACCACTCCCCCTCCGCGTCGAGCGCATCGCGGACGCCCATCAAGACGTACGGATTGCCCTTGCGCGGCTTGTACCAGCGGTCCGGCTGCGGCTTTTCGAAGGTGAGCGTTTTCGTGTCGGCGTCGAAGCCGGTGACGGTGGCGCTCCAGCAGTACCAGCGCTCGCCTCCGGCACACCAAAGCACGGCCCCCTTCCAGAAATCTTCCCCCCCGGGAAGCGCAGGATCGACGAGCGTCTCGGCCGAACCGGAGGCGACCTCGGCGCGGACCGGCTCCATCAGCGTGCCGCCCAGGTTCGGCCACCGGGCCTCGATGAGCATCTCCTCGCCCGCGAAAACCTGGTTCCCGTCCTCCATATCCCACGCCAGCGGCGCGTGGAAGAGGCCGTCCTCGGCCGCGGTCCAGCCCTCGACCGGGTCCGTCCCGCTGAGGAGCACGTCCTCGCCGGGCCGCGGCTCAAAGACGATCGGCGCCTCCGCGGTACCGTCGTGAAGGGGCTTGAGCGTCTCCCGGTAAACTCCGCCGAGCAGCCGGCACGTATCCCCGGCCCGAAGCACCGAACAGGCCTTCGCCAGCGTCTTCCAAGGGCCGTCCGTGCCGCCGGGATTAGGCTCGGCCAGGCGACCGGACCAGGCGTCGTTTCCTTGGGGGGAGACATAGTAAAGTTCCGCCGCTTGGATGGAGATAATCGGCAGGACGAGCGCAAGCAAGGAAGACGCCGCGGCGCGGCGGGGGAGGCTCCATTTGGGAAACATGCCGCGAATCCTTCTCTCAGTCGATTTCAACCTTGGCCAAATAAATACTGGTCTTTCCCTCGTGACTCGAATAGTAGCTGACCCACAGCAAGCCGTCATGATGGACGAGTCCGGCATAGCTGGTATCGCCGCCGGAGGGAAGCTTCAAACACTCGGTGAACTTGCCGGAGTCGGGGTCCACCCACCCCAGCGCCGTCCGGGCTCCGCCGTCGTATAGCCGGACCGCGGCGATCAGCCGGCCGTCCGGCAGTCGAAGCATCGCCGGGCCGCCGATCCGAGTTCCGACGTCCTTCCACTCCCAACTCGTGTACGGCGCTTCCGAGATTCCGAGAAGGCCGTTCGCCGGATCTTGCCGGAGCAGGCAGTACGCCGTATCGCCGTCGAAGACGAGCGACGTCTCGTTCGGATAGACTGCTTCGAGCATCGGTTTCAGAACGGTGTCGAAGGTCTTGCCGTCCTTACTGGAATAGAGCCGCAGCGACCCCTTTGCCTTGCCGACGCCGTAGCCAACCCCGTAGGCGGTGTCGCCGTGCCAGGTCACCCGCCACATCCAGAAGTCGGGGTCGCCGATTTCGTAGGGATCGCTCCATGTCTTACCATCCTTGGAGAACCACGCGAGCGATTGGTGGGAGTGTTTCGACCTGTCGTGGAGCGCCTCCGCTCCTGAAAGCATGAGCCGGCCGTCGGGCGTCACGGTAATCTGGGCATCCCTCAGGTCGGAACGTTCCGAAGTGAGTAGCGCCGCCGACTCCCATGTCTCTCCATCAGCCGAGGTAATCACGCGGAGCGCCCCCTCGGGACAGACGTGCCCCTTCCCCTCGCGAAACGCGCAGTACCACCGGTCCTGAAATCGGGTCAGCGCCGTAAAGGCGTTGTGCGGCGCCTTGTCCCAAATCTTGCGGACCTCCACCAGTTTGACCGATTCCTCGGCGCGGACGGTCGTGGCGCCAAGCACTACCAAAACTAATGCAAGATGTCTCATCGTCATTTCCTTTCGCAAAAAAAACACTGGTCTTCCAATCTCACAGTTCCTGAAACGTAGCCCCCAACATGGGTTTTATTGTACACGACCGGAAGGCACGAGCAAGAAAGGACCGGAATAGCCCTCGTCCGGTTCAATAAGAATCCAAAAAAATGGGCAAACAGAAGTTGACGCAACCTGAAAACCCATTGCGCTTCCGCTTTTCGATCCACGGGGGAGGTGCCGGGGAAATCCCCATAACGCCTTCTCGTTCCCCGCATTGGAAGCGAAGCGGACCAGGCTTACCGCTGCCCGGATGCGCGGAAATCCGACTCGGCGAATCCGGGGAGCGCGCGGACTGTCGTGAATCCGGCCGAATTTCGCCCCGGCTTAGCAGACAGCCGGTTCTTTTTCGCGGAGGAACGGGGCGTATTGCTTGTCGGTACCTTTGATGTGTGTCTTGAGCCAATCACTCAAGAAGTCCATGACTTCGATCGAGAGGCAGAGTTTCCCGGAGTCGAAGCCATTTCTGAAATCCTTGATTTTCGCGACGAACTCGGCGTGCTCGCGCTTGTGTTCGGCCGTCCCCGGGTACTCGAATTCGGCGAAGTACGCTTCTTCGCTTTGGAAGTGGGTCTTCGTATAGCCGATGAGTTTCTGGATGATGGCGCGGAGGGTTTCTTTTCCCTGTCCTTGACGCATGGCGTCGTCCAAATCGTTGATCATGCGAATGAGTGTTTGATGCTGGCGGTCGATTTCTCGGAAGTTGATGGCGAGGCTGTCGTCCCATTGAATTCGTGCCATGGGTAGTGTCCTTCTTTTCGCGATCGTGTTGACTGAAATGGGATTCCGGTGGTATTGCACCGAACCGCGAAAGTATACCTCCGCTTCGGCGGAGTGTCGCCGTGAACGGACGTTCGCGGCCGCGCCGGCCGAAGAAGGGGCGATCTCTTGGGTTCGTGACGGGCAATACCCCCCCAAGAGAACTAATGCCCACCCGTATTCATGGGAGGGGGTTGTGCCGGGGATGCTCTTTCGAATATAATGACTTTGTTGGGATGGGTTCCCTGGACGTCGTCACGAAGCTGGAGGGATGGGAAAGTGCGATCATTCACTCAAAAGCGCGGCTTTACGTTGGTCGAGCTGCTTGTCGTCATCGCGATCATCGGGATATTGATCGCCTTGTTGTTGCCGGCCGTGCAGGCGGCGCGCGAGGCAGCGCGGCGGTCTCAATGCGGCAACAACCTGAAGCAGATCGGCCTGGGTCTATCGGTCTCAATGCGGCAACAACCTGAAGCAGATCGGCCTGGGTCTATTGGGATATGAATCGAACCACGGCCGGTTTCCCCCGGGCCGGGTGGGCTGCGACAATAACGCGACCCGTTGCCCCAACGTATTGCAACGGGTCGGCACCAGCGCGTTCGTCTGCATTCTGCCGTTCATGGAGCAGCAGGGCGTTTACGATATGTTCGACTTCCGGGACGGGCCGTGGGGTTATACGACGACCTGGTATCAGGGAACGAACGCGGAGGCCATCCGCCAAAGGATCGCCGCGTACGTCTGCCCCAGCGATACGTCGAACGAGTTCGCCGACACGCCGAAAATCGGCCCAACCGCCTACGATATCGGCACCCGTAAGGCGGCGGTGGGGAGTTACGCCCTTTGCTCCGGCTCAACTTCCTACGCCGCGCTCGACAAGATCAAGCACGACAGTGACGGGGTGTTCTACTATTTGAAGGGGCACCCACTGAGAGACCTTTCGGACGGCACGACGAATACGATGCTTGTCGGGGAGGTAGTGGATGCGAGTACTCCGGAGGGGACGAATATCTGGAGCCGCGCGGTCCGTTACATGGATTGCCAGCGAAGCACCTACAATCCACTGAATCATCCGGTCGGGTTCTCCCCGGGCGTGAATCTCTACAACATGACCTGCAACGGGGCCTTCGGCAGCCGACATCCGGGAGGCGCGCAGTTCGTCTTCGGGGACGGGCACGTCGCGTTTCTCGTGGACAACATCGAGTTCTAAACCTACCGCGCCCTCTCCACCCGTGGCGGTGGTGAAATTCACATCGAAAGGGAATGATGGTAGACCGGATCGGCGATCCGGCATCACTTCCTCCACTCCGACCAATCAACCACCTCCCCGCCGGCCGCGGTGAGGATTTTCTTCCACACGTTAGGGTCGATGTCGTTGCGGAGAACATGCGACGCGCCGTCGCAGAAGACGCACGTGAACGGCCGGCCGTCGCTCCGGCGGACGCCGTCGAGCGGGTTCTTCCAGTCGACCTCCCAGTCGTCCGGTTTCGTCCAGACGACGGCCCGTTCGGGGACGACTTCGACGGCGAGGAGGGTGGCGGACGTTCCGTCGGTGATGTCCCTAATCGCTTTCCCCTTGCCGCCGTGGAAGAGCGTTCCCTCGCCGGTCGGGACGACGTAGGTGGTTTTGTACGGGTCGCCGATCGCCTTGCGGACCGCCGGGTCGGGGTCGGCAAAAGCAATCGGCATACGTTTGATCAATTTGCGGTTGTGCTCGCTGTCCCACGGTTCGTCGAGATGGAATTCCTTGTAGAGGGCGTTCTGGTCCACGTACGGAAGAAGCGCGACCCGCCAACTCAAGAGGGGCTTACCGTCTTTGTCGCGAATGGCCGCGGGAGGGAAGGTTTTGTTCCGGTCGTGGTAGTTGTGGAAGGCCAGTGCGAGTTGTCTGAATCGACTCTCGCGGTCGTTGCGACTTGCCGCGCCAAGCGCCGCTCTTGCCAGTACGTCGCCGGCCGTGGCGAACGCTTCCGGGTTATCCCCCAACTCCAGCACCACGCCGGTCTCCCGGACTTCCGGCTCGATCATCCCGAGGACCCGCGCCACAACGGCGCGGAGTTCGTCGCGGACATACGGCACTTCCTTCGCAAACCTCGCTTCCCCCAATTTCAGACCTTCGGCCATCGCCGCCTTGGCGATCCGGGCCGACTCGGCATCGTTCATTTCCATCATCGCGTCGACTTGAAGCTTGGGCCGGAAATCGACCGCGACCCCCGCCCAGCGAAGCGAATCGGCGACGAAGGGGCCGTCGATCTTCTCGAACGGTTCCGGCAATTGGGGGAACATCTCGCGAAGGACGCGGCGGCTGTCGGCGTCGGCGCAGAGGACGAACCCGGCGGCGTGGTCGGCACACCACGAGACTGATTCCTTGGCGTCCGCGCGACACGCGCCGGCGTCGCGCCGGCTCTTTTGGAACGCGTCTAGTTGGGCCAGGTTCGACGCGCCGAGGATCGCCCCGTCGACGACGGCGAAGTGCTTCGGCAGCCACGCGTCCGATTTCCGCGGTTCGCGGGGGAGGATCTCTTTGAGAGCGGCAACAAGCTGTCCGGCGTCGCTCCCTTTCTTCACCGGGGCGAACCAGGTCGGACCGCCGTGGGCGACGTCGTCCACGCGGAAGAGAATATAAACGCGGCCTAAGCCCAGCTCGCGGAGCCGGTCGATTCGCGACTGGACGGCCTTGGAAAAGGTCTCCAGTTCCGTCACGCGAACGTCGAAAAAGCTCGCCACCACGGCGATCCGGTTTGCCACGGCCGGGACGTCGAGCGAGTCGAGATCGACACAGGCCACCGCCAAAACGTCGTCGGTCACGTAGGGGAGGACGGCCGGGGGTTCGGCGGACGCGGTGCGGGTGAGCGTACACGCGGCGAGGGCCGCGATGAGCGTTAGTGTGTTTTTGTGGAACATGGGTATTGGTCCTGTTTGGTTATCGTGTGGGACGGCTTGCTTGCAGTCCGTGGGTGTTCAATTTGAACCCCAACGGGGTGACAGGTAATAGCCTGGGGCGTCAGCCCTAGGAATCCCGTGACGAAATGAAATGGAGAGCCCCAACGGGGCGGTACATCGTGCCGGCATTCGTGTTTCGCCCCGTTGGGGCTCCCAAATGATGGATGTCGCAACTATTCCTAGGGCTCACGCCCTAGGCTATTTCTTGCCGCCACGCTTCGCGGGCTCAATTGGGTCTCCGCCCGCTACTTGGAAGACTCCGCCAGCGTGATCTCAAACCGCCACGCTTGTCCCGGGAAACCGTCACTGCGCGGCAACTCCAGCACCGCGGTGTCACCGTCAAGCTCGTATTCAAAAGGCTTCGCCGTTGCGGGATTGTTCGGAACGGGAACGACTTTGATTTCGTCCAGTGCCTTCGGCAGTGCGCCGGTCCGGGCCGCGTGCATCCGAATTGCTTCGACGGTGCGGATACCTTCCATCTGCCAGAGGATCCGCTGTTCGGCGGTCCGCGCGGCGGTGATTGCCGGCAGAAGCATCGAGGCCAAGACGTATCCGTACCCGCCCTTGACAAAGGCCGCCGGTCCGCGACGGCCAAGCGGCTCGTCGGGATTCCGCTCGCGCACCACGCGGTACGGGATATACTGCCATTTCTCGTATTCGTCAGCGATCCGGCGGTACTCACGTGCAGCATCGATTGCGAGTACCTGCCCTACCGCCATCTGCTCGACTCGACGGAGATCCAGTCCGCCGTCGATAAGACGTTGCTTCGCCGCGGGATAGACAATCAAAGAGAGGCCCGCGACGGCAATCCGCGATGCCGGCCAGCCGTTACCGGGAAATTGGTGCATCTGCGTCGCGGCCAATTGGAACTCGGTCACCGTTTCACTCAGCAAGCGGGCCCATTCCTCCGGCGAGTGTTCGGCCGTTTCCGCTTGCATCAGGAAAGGAAACGTGCGCAGGCCCATCGACACTTCCACGCGAATCGATCCGCGGGTACTGATCAGCGGCCTCGGCAACTCCGAAAGCGCCCAGTACAGATTCGGAGAATTCGGTTGTGCGATCAGTTCGATCATCGTACAGTTGCCCATACCGGCGAAATGCATCCCAACGAGATCGCAGACCAGCAGCGGCTCCTTGGTAACGTCCGTTGCCAACCGGTAGTTCAGCCTCAGGCACTCGAGCGCGTCATCGAGTCGGCCCTCGGCGATGGCAAGCCGCGCCCGCAACATGAGCCCCCGCGCAATTCCGCGGCTTTCCTGAATATCTTCCAGAATGAACGAAATCGCTTCCGGGCCTCGAATATCCGTGTAATCCCACTGCCAATCGCACTTGCGTCTGCCGGTCGCCGTACGGAGGTTGCTCATGAGGGGATCGGTCCAGAGCCGGACCGCCTCGCGGACCTTTTCGAGAGGCAATTCGTCGAGCGACACCGCGGGAGTATACCACTTGTAGAGATCGTCTCCAAACTTGTCTTCCGCGGCCTTTTCCGCCCAACGGAGGCTCAGCAATGCACGGTAATAGTACGGCGCGGCGTTTCCCGGCTGCAGTTCGATGTCGCGGAGCATCAACCGGTGCTTCAGGGCGGGTACCGGTTCGGGCGCCGGCGTGACGGTCAGCTTGTACGTGGTTAAGGAGCCTTTGTCGGTATTGGTTTCGACGACGGTTAATCCACCATGGGCGGTCGCGGACGCGACGAGGAGCAAGGTCAAGGCCGTCAGGTTTCCGAGGGCCGCAAAACGCATATTCGTCTTCATGTCGATTCTCCATTTCGAAGCCAGCGGCGGAGCCAATGCCGGGGAGATTCCTCTTCGGCGGACGGGGCGTTTGTTCGATGGGGGAATAGTTCTTTTTGAAGTTGCCGGATCGTTGCGCGAGGGCGGGGCCGGGGGGGCGAATCCGATGCCAACTCCGGCCGTTCGTCGAAGTCCATGGCCAGCGCCCGTTCCCGGGCGGCGAGGAGGGGGGCCGTTTCGGGGTTGAAGCGGTATTGGGGATGCGGCCGTTTTGGGTGCCAGGGGGTTTCTTCTTCGGCTGCTTTTGCGGAGGGGGAGACAACGTCGGGCTCTTCCGCAGGGTGAGAGGCGAAGTTGGGGGTTTCCCCTGCCCCGGGAACCACCGCCGGCCCCGACGTCGACGATACCGCATGCGTCACCACCACCGCGACGAGCACGGAAGCGGCGGTCGTCACCGGCCGGACCCACCGCCGCCGGGCCGCTTGGGCTTTGGCGGCGGCGAATCCGGCGCGGTAGAGGAGAGTATCGCGGTCGACGCGGCTCGGGCTAGGCGCTAGCGCGCTCAGCCGGGCCTCGACGTCGAGGAATTCGTATGGCGATCCGTTTTCGTTGGACATGACGGGGTCTCCCAAATCTCTCGAAGCGCGGCCAGCCCTTCGGCATAGCGCCGCTGCATGGTGGAGGAACTTCCGCCGGTGACGGCGGCCGTCTCCTCCCAGGTCAATCGGCCCCAAACGCGAAGGACGATCACCTCGCGGATTTCATCGTCAAGCGTCCCCAGCGCGTCGGCAATCTCAATCGCCTCGGCTTCGGAACCGCCCGAACCGTTATCGGAGCGCAGCCGCGCGGCCCACTGTTCGTGCCCCGCGCGTCGTTGCGCCGACCGGACCATGTTGAGCGCCCGATTGCGGACGACCCGATATAGCCATGCCTTGGCATTCTCCGGCCGCGCCGCCAACCCGGCCAATTCAACCAGCGCCTCCTGCACACAATCCTCCGCCGCACTCGTCCCCAGCGCCCCAGTCCATTGGGCCGCATACAACTCCAGCGCCGCGCCGTGGCGGCTGAGCATTTCGGCAATGAACGGGGCGTCGTTCGCTGGCGGCATGAGGGGCTCGCGAGGGTTGTCTACTCGGCCTTTTTAGTACTGAGACACCGGCCGGGGGGTGATTTACCCGGGATGACCAGCTTTTTATGTTGGACAAGCATGTCCATCCCTCTTCTTCCAGAAGGTTTTGGGGTCGACCGGAGCCGACTACGTCTATCCTAATCCATCCTGCGCAGCCACGACAACCCCCTCTGGGGAACTATTATTGTCCAATGTTCAGGACCTTATCGCGTGATACCTCGCGGTGCCTCGCCCTTCTCTCTCCTTTACGCCAAACATTCGATTTATTCCGTGGAAACCTCAATTTCCCGATAACTGAATCGTCGATAAACCAATGTGGTAGGGAGGTGGCTCGTTTGGTACCTGCGTCCAGAGGGAGGCGGTCCGGATTTCGACCTTGACCCAACTACCGAAACTTCCTAATGTTTGCGACTATCGTGCCCGTCGACGAAGATCGCGACCCCCACGAGCCAACCGCCAGAATTGCGCGTGCTTGGTTCATTTCCGCCGGCGATTCCCATTTAGCATATCCGGGTGGAGACCTCCCCGCCCATAACATCCCCCACGACCGGGGTGCTTGACTATCACAATTGATTCTCAGTCGAGGTTTTCAGATGACTACCGTCTCTTCCGATACCCTGTCTTATCCTTGCGAACTCGAATCTCGCGGCGTCCCCCTGCTTGATCTGAAACGCCAGCACGGCCCCCTTCACGACGAGATGGTCGCGGCACTGGCGGGCGTGTGCGAATCGGGGGCGTTCGTTCTCGGTCCGGAGGTACAGCGATTGGAAGACACGATGCGGGAATATTGCGGCGCGAGACATGGGATCGGGTGCGCCTCGGGGAGTGACGCGCTGCTGCTTGCGTTGATGGCGGTGGGCGTGGAAAAGGGGACGGAGGTGATTCTGCCGAGTTTCACGTTCTTCGCGACCGCCAGCGCGGTCACGCGGCTCGGTGCCAGGCCGGTTTTCGCCGATATCGACCCGACCACGTTCAATATCGATCCGGCGTCGGTCGAAACGTTGTTGACCTCGGCGACGAGGGCGATCATTCCGGTCCATTTGTTTGGGCAATGCGCGGAGATGGACGAGATCCAGCGGATCGGGGAGGCGATCGGGGCGGTCGTAATCGAGGACGCGGCCCAAGCGATCGGGGCAGAATACAAGGGCCGGCGCGCCGGTTCGATGGGTCAGATCGGTTGTTTCAGCTTCTACCCGACGAAGAATCTCGGAGGGGTCGGCGACGGAGGAATGCTTACCACGAATGCGGACGACCTGGCGGATGCGCTGTCGCTCTTGCGCGTACACGGGATGCGACCGCGATATTACCATCAGTTGGTTGGAGTCAACAGCCGGTTGGATGCCTTCCAAGCCGCCGTGCTCAACGTCAAGTTCGCTCATCTGGATGATTGGGTCGAGATGCGGCAGGAGAACGCGGGACGATACACCGAGATGCTGACCGATGCGGGTCTGGACGAATGGCTCGGGCTTCCCGTCACCGCTTCGGACCGGCGGCACGTGTGGAACCAATACGTCGTCCGCGTGCCGGAAGGACAACGAGATACGCTTCGCGCGTTTCTCGCCGAGAGCAAGATCGGAACGGAGATCTATTACCCCATGGGTCTGCACGAACAGGCCTGCTTCCAATACCTCGGCTATGCCAAGGGAGATCTCCCGGAAACCGACCGCGCGACGGCCGAAGTTCTGGCCCTTCCGATCTTTCCCGAACTGACCGCCGATGAGCAGGCATTCGTCGTTTCGCGCATGGCCAAGTTTTTCGCCGAACACGCCGCGACCGGCCGAGGCCATACGTCGAAGGTACTGAAGTACGCCGGCTGAGGGTTGGCGCGAGCCCGTGTCCGGGACGCCCTCTCGAAGCTTTCGCCGGTGCTTGGTACTTGCCGGGCGAATCCATCCACCCCGCCGAAGGACAACCTGTTCCACTCCCGGGCACAATGGCGGTCGCTTCGTGCCTACCGACGGGATCGTATTCCCCCCGGACCACCACCGATGAACCTCTCCCTTCACCCGTTTCGCCTCCGCCTCCGCCATCCTTTCGGCATCTCCCGCGGCGTGACGACCGTCCAGGGGACGTTGATCGTGGAACTAGAGCAGGACGGGCAACGGGGGTATGGCGAGGTGACGGAGGGGAAGTATTATGGGGTGACGGTGGAGAAGATGGCCGAGCGTCTGGAGGCGATCCGCGGCGACATCGAGGCGGCCTCCGTGGAGGACCCGGGCGCGTTTTGGCGGGCGATGAACGAACGGCTCGGAGGGGACCGGCCTTTCGAGTTGAGCGCCTTGGACGCGGCGGCGATCGACCTGTGGGGAAAGCTCCGCGGCGAACCGGTCTGGAAACTGTGGGGACTCGACCTGGCGAATTGCCCCCCTTCCGATTACACCATCGGAATCGACACGATCGAGACCATGGTGGCGAAACTGAACGAGTTCCCCGGATGGCCGGTCTACAAGATCAAACTGGGTACGCCGAACGATCTCGAAATCGTGAAGACCCTGCGCGGCCATACCGATGCCGTTTTCCGCGTCGACGCGAACTGCGCGTGGACGGCCGAAGAAACGCTCCGCAACGCCGAGGCGCTCGTGCCGCTGGGAGTGGAATTCATCGAACAGCCCCTTCCGGCCGAGGAATACGACGCGATGCGCCGCATTTGCGCGAAGTCGGCCCTGCCGCTGGTCGCCGACGAGAGTTGCCGCGTCCCCTCCGACGTGGCGCGGTGCGAAGGGTGCTTTCACGGTATCAATATCAAGCTCTGCAAATGCGGGGGGCTCACTCCCGCCTTGGGAATGATCGAAGAGGCCCACTCACGCGGGATGACCGTGATGGTCGGCTGCATGACGGAGTCGACGGTCGGCATCAGCGCGATTGGGCAACTCCTTCCCCTGCTCGACTATGTCGACATGGACGGCGCGGTCCTCCTGGCCGAAGACGTCGCCGACGGGGTCCGGCTCCGCCAAGGTCAAGCGGTCTACCCGGACGAGAACGGAAGCGGCATCCGGTTCTGGGGTGAAAGACGGGCGACCGACGTCGGGTGAAAGGCCCCGGGCGAGGCCTTCTCAATCCACTGCCTTAACCCATTCTCTCCTCGCGGCGGCAGTGTCCGTCCGCGAAGACTTCGTATCTTTCAATGGGCCAGACGAGTCCTCTTCGCGCCGTCGCGTACCGCCAGAATCGCGACCAAAGCCGATATCGCCACGAAGAGGGTCGGCTCCGGGACCGCGGCGGGCGGGGGGTTGGCGACCTCGCCCCAATTGGCGCGTACGAGTTCCAAATCGGCTTTCCCGACGATGCCATCGTAATCGGCGTCCCCTTGGTCAAGGGCGCCGACGGAAACGGACTCGCCCCAGTTGGCTCTGACAAGGTCGAGATCGGCCGTCGTTACGCGGCCGTCGAAATCGAGATCGCCGGGAATGGCGACGTTGATCGTCGCTTCGAGCGTATCGCCGAACCACTCGCGAAACGGAACCGGCCATCCCTCCGCGAGGATAGCGTCGATCTCCATCACTCTGGGGCCGCCGGTCGTCACCCGGGTGAGTTCAAGAACGAATTCGGAACCGGAAATCGGTCCATCCGGAAAAAGCCGGGTGCGCACGCCGTTTCTCCCTTCGTTATCGAAGAAGTCGGCTACGGTGCCGTCGATGCTGAAGCGGACGAGGGCGGTGGAGCGGTACGCGTTCTGTTGCCCATAGTCGGTCGGCAGGTGGAGCGAGTACCCATCGAGGACGACCGGGATTTCCGTCCGGAAGCGTATGAAGTCGACGGTTTCACCGCCGTCTCCGAGAATCATGTTACCGTTGTCGATGACACCGCCGTCGCGGAAGATGAACGACTCGGGTTCGATACCGCCGACCGCCCCGAACGCGTCCAGCGGAGAATCGCCGGGCAGACCGGGAGATGTCTCGACGGAGACTACCAGCCCGGGGCCCTGCGCGGGATGCGGTTCCCCCGTGTTGGCGTGCCAGTTGAAGACGGCGGCGTCGTCGAATTCAGGGGGGACGATATCCTGCCGCATTCGCCACGCGGTCTCATATCGGCCCGATTTCTCGGGGGCCGTGACCTGGAACTGAACCGTCATCGGCCGGCCTCGGAAGACGCTGCCGTAGATGGCGATTTCGTTCTTGGAGTCGTCCACGCGGACCGGGCCGGCAAAGACGGATGTCCGGGAGGTGTCCATGTATTGTTCGAACGCGAACCCGGATGCCCCGGTCCAGCCGATATCCCCTTCGTTGCGGAGGGTCGCACTGACGGTGCGCGTTTCTCCGGGGCGCATGGACCTCGGGAAATCGTGCGCGAGCACCGCGGCGTCACGGTCGGGAGTCTCGTTGAAACGGCGGGCCCCTTCGGCCGTAGCGCGGATGTACTCGTAGGGATCGTTCCGGTCGGACCAAACGTCGTCGGAGCCGAGCCGGTCGGCCGCGCTGCCGCGGCGGACGTACGGATCGCCCGGGTTCGCCGCGTAAATCCCGGAGCCTTCGTCGTATTCGTTCCAGCTTTCGATATAGACGCGGGAAATGCTCGGATCATTGAGCACCTGGTTCCAAGCGTCCTTATAGTGCGAACCGCCGTCGCGCGGGAGCAGGTAGCCGGGGTCGCGGATGTTCTGGTCCCAGTAGCCCCCCTTGAGCTGAACGCTCGTGATTCCGCCGTACCGGTATTTCTTGAAATAGGCGTGTACCTGGAACTGGTGAACCTGTTCATCGGCGAACCTCAGATCGTTCCCCGCGGTCGTGACCATGTAGATTCCGTTTTCGAAGACGGGATGCGCCTCCGCGAGGGCCGCGGAAAGGCGGCTCTCGAGATCGGATCGACTGAGCAAGAACGGGTGCGCGACGTTCGGCCCGATGTGCCATGTGTCGAGCACGACGCGGTCGTCAATTCGCAGCAGATAGTCGTCGGCGTACTCGTCGGTGTTCTTGGCGAAATACTGCTGGAAGAACCGGATATACTGGCTTGCGAAATCGTTTTTCCCGGCGGTGGTCGAGAGATCGATGTTCGGGAGAATGTCCCAGGTGATCATCGGATCGAGAAACGGGGCTACCTTGGGCGTCCGATATCCCTGTTGCCGCAAATCGTGCAATGCCTGGAAGAGGTTGACTCGTTGCTGTTCCATCGACGGAATCAGATGGACGTAGAGAACGTCGATGTTGGCGGACATCATCTGTTTGACCTGGGTCTTCCACCAATCGGGCTTTCCGGTCCAGTTGGACCTACCCTCCAACGGCCGCCAGGGGCCGGTGAGCTGTCCACCGTTCGGCGTGTACCAATGGAAAACGCTCGTCGCGACGAAATGATCGGCGCGCGCCAAGGAAGAGGCTGGTGCCAAAAGGGGGGATGCCTCCACTTCGGCGTTCACGTTCGTGGCGCACGCGAAAAGCATAATCAGACGCACCGACCAGGAATTGGGGGAGAGAGGTCTCATTTGAAGAACTCCGAATCGGACCGCGACGGCAAACGACCACCAGAACGGAATAAAGATCATTGTACCCGGCCCGCGACGGGCGAACAAGGCACGGAGGCGGAGTCCGGAGACCACCCCGGCTTTCAGGAGATGTCTCGAACCATTCGGGGTTTCGATTCAACTTGCCGGAGTTTCGCGAGGGCTTCGTTCCGCGCGCGGAGTGATTTACTCGCGAGGGATCGGCCTACCCGTTGGCGAGCGTTTGGGCTTCGTCGCGGTTGATCTCGACGCGGCGAATCGCCGTCGCCCTTCCGGTCGCCTCGTCGACGTCGACCAGAGTACCCTGGACTCTGGGGTCCTCCGTGGCGACCTCGAAGTGGGTCGGGCGGAAGGTGCGGACGGTTTGCAGGACGCGGTCGATCCGCCGTCCCAAGATACTTTCCTGCGCCCCGGTCATGCCAACGTCGCACTGAAACGCGGTGCCGCCGGGCAAGATTCGCTCGTCGGCGGTGGGAACGTGCGTGTGGGTCCCCAGGACGGCGGAAACGCGGCCGTCCAAATGGCGGCCCATCAATTGCATGTCGCTGGTCGCTTCCGCATGGAAGTCGACGAGGACGACCTTGACCTCCTCGGGGAGCTTTTCCAGAATCTGGTCGGCCGCCTGGAAGGGACAATCGACCGGCTGCATGAAGACACGGCCCACCAGGGCCACGACGGCGACCGGAGTCTTGTTTCTCGCGACGAGAACCGTGTGCCCCCGACCGGGAGCGCTGCCGGGAAAATTCGCGGGTCGCAAGATACGGTCTTCCGCGCCGAGGATTCCGAAAACCTCGCGACGGCGGAAGGCGTGGTCGCCCAGCGTCACGCAGTCGACGCCGGCGGCGACGAGTTCGCGGTACAGCGAGGGCGTGATCCCGGAACCTCCGGACGCATTCTCGCCGTTGGCGACCGCCAAATCGACGCATTCGCGTTTGCGCAGCCCGCGCAGCGCCCTCGCGAGAATCGAAACGCCCGGCTTTCCGACAACGTCGCCAATGAGCAGTAGACGCACGAATCAGTCTTTCGTTCTCAAGGAAAGGGGGCCCTGAATCAGTGGGCGATCTCGGTGTAACGGCTCTCTCGAATCACGGTGACCTTGACTTCACCCGGGTAGCTTAACCGTTCTTCGAAAGCCTTGGCGACCTCGCGGCATATTTTCGCGGCCGATTCATCGGAAGTGTCTTTTGCGCTGACCATGGCGCGGAGTTCGCGACCCGCCTGGATCGCGAAGGCCTGTTCGACGCCGGGAAAGCCGGTGGCGATCGTCTCGAGTTCTTCCATCCGCTTGATGTACCGTTCCAGCGTCTCGCGTCGCGCTCCCGGCCGCGAGGCGCTGCACGCGTCGGCGGCGGCGACGATGACCGTATACGGATTGTCGACCCGCACGTCGTCATGATGGCCGGCGGCGGCCTGCACGACCTCGACGGGTTCCCCGTACCGTTTCAACAAGTCCGCGCCGATCTTGGGATGTCCCCCGTCGACTTCGTGATCGACCGCCTTTCCGATGTCGTGGAGCAATCCGGCGCGACGCGCCAGCTTGCCGTCCAGGCCCATCTCCTCGGCGATCATGCCGGCCACGAACGCGACCTCGACCGAATGCCGCAGGATATTCTGGCTGAAACTCGTGCGGAATTCCAGGCGGCCCAAGAGGTTGACGATGCGCTCGTGAAGGCCGTGAACGTCGACCTCCTGCCGGGCCTCCTCTCCCACCTTCTGTATATAGCGGTCCATCTCCTTCTGCGTCGCCTTAACCACCTCCTCGATCCGCGAGGGATGTATCCGGCCGTCGGCAATCAGCTTCGCCAGGGACTTCCGCGCGATTTCGCGCCGGATCATGTCGAACGCGCTGACGATGACCACGCCGGGCGTGTCGTCGATGATCACGTCCACGCCGGTGACCTTCTCGAAGGTTCGGATGTTGCGCCCTTCGCGGCCGATGATCCGACCCTTCATTTCATCGTTCGGGATGTCGACCGTGTTGGTGGTCGTCTCCGCCGTATGAGGCGCGGCATACCTTTGAATCGCGGAGAGAATGATAGCGCGAGACTTTTCCTCGCATTCCGCCTCCACCTTCCGCTCGTGCTGAAGAATGACGGCCCCGACTTCCTGCGTGAGCTGCGTGTTCAGCAATTCCAGCAGTTTCGCCGTCGCTTCCTCCTTATTCAGTCCGCTTAAGTCGTGCAATGTCTGCCGCTGCATGTCGAGTAACTTATCGAGTTCCTCGCGGCGGCGATTGGTTTCCTGAATGCGTTCCGTCAGTTTGCGCTGCGCGTTTTCAACACCTTTTTCCTGTTTCTGAAGCTGGCCGGCCTGCTGTTCAAGGGCATCTTGACGCTTGTCGAGGATTCGCTCGCGTTCGTGCAGCTCCTTGCGAAGTTTTCGGAGCTCCTTCTCCCCTTCGGCCTTCTGCTGGATGGCAAGTTCCTTGAGTTCCAGTTCCACCTCGCGACGGCGGTTCTGCATCTCGCGTTCCGCTGTTTCGACGATTTGCCGGGCTTCCGTTTCCGCGTCCTTGCGGCGGAGGTAATCGAGGAGCTTAATAGCGAAGAACGTTAAGATCGCGGCGGCGGCCGCCGTGATCGTGATCAGAACGGGGTCATTCACGGTTCGGTCCTTCCAGTCGATGGCGCGATGACGCGCTATGTGTTCGGGTCCGAGAATATCCCGAGTCCAAGGGAGAGACCAACTAGAATTCGCGCGGAGTTATCCCCCTTCCGCGGAATCGACCGGACGCGGGTTACCCGCGAACCGACCGCTCACCGAAAGACCGATCGTCGATGTCGACCCGGCCGACGGCCCTGTTCCCAAGACCGCGAGCCGGCGGCGCACAAGCATGAAACTCGCTACGTCAGCGAGTGGGGTATGTCCCACGCCGAGGGAACCGGGCCGCTACTAAGGCAGTGCCCGGTTGGGGCGGTAACACCGGCGGACACTCCTCCGGGGGGACCAATAGCTCGCGTTAAACGGAAGTCTGTTTTCAACCTGATTCGCTCACGTTGCCCCACATGTTGTATTCGCTCCACGAGAACCGGAACCGGACGCAAGCCCGAAAGGAAGAACCTGAGCCAGGAACCGGTCTTGGATACTCTTCGTGCATACCCCGTTAATCGTTCAACGACGAACCGGATGCAGAGTAGAAGCCAATGCATTAGCCAATCAACCAAATCTGGGGTCTCGAAAGCGGAAGGTTGTCACGGTCGACAAACAAGCAAAATCGGAATCGTCCAAATGATCTCGCCTTGACACCTCGGGACACCCCCAATAAGGGGAATCCTCGGTTAGCTTTGCGATAATTTCTCTTTCATAATCTTAACAAAGAATCCGCTGCCCGCAAGCAACGCCGCTGGCCTGATGGAGCGATTTTGCAATAATGGGACCTTTCCAGTTGGAATAATGCAACTTCTAGGTAATATCTACGTGGCATGGAATCACTTTGCGGTGAAAAACGGCATCCTTGGGAAAGCAAATTCGCTGCCGAATGGCCACCCTCTCAGTGGAGAGATTTGACTATCATGGTCGCGATCTCTGGAGGGGGGGATAGCGTTGCTCTGGCGCGAGGCCTATTGGCAACACGCCAACGGGGGGAAGGTAAGATTGTCGCGGCCCATTTCAATCATCGTCTCCGAGGTACCGAGTCCGACGCGGACGAACGGTTCGTCGCCGATTTCTGCCACCAGCATCGGATTCCCTTGCGGTTGGGCCGTTTCCCGAAGCACTCGTCGGGGAGAATCGTAAGCG
>CAZFQG010000087.1:0-24794 GCA_964520785.1 uncultured Planctomycetaceae bacterium
TTCGCCGATGCTTCAGACAACGCGCTTCAAGACAGCGAACGCCGTAGCCCGTGGGCGCTGCCGGAGGTGTGAACTACGCCGTATCATTCCACCGGCTCAGTTCGTCGGGCGGCGACGAACATTCCGACCCCCTCTCCGCCCGGGAAATCGACCATCTCAGATGACGTGGACTCGTATTGCTCCTGGCTCGGTCGCCAGAGGGTGTTTCGATACTCCCCCTCGATGGTGGTGGTATCGGAGTGCGAATGAACGGGTAGACCATTGACGTATCCAGGGTGGGACGAAGGAAATCGGATACTTGTGGTCCCGCGAGCCTATTGTATTTCCATTGGAGGGGGTGGTAGAATAGGCGAATTGCATTGGCCCGTCGTTGTTTCCGAGTTTGCGTCGTCAAGGGTCGTGTTCATAGCTCATGTGCTCTTGGTTTGTCGCGTCGGGTGCCGCCGGGCGGGCCGCGGTGAACTGGTAAACGGTGCCTTCGCCGGACAGGTTGTTTGAGGTTGCTCTGTTTATTTTGTCACGAGTCCTAACGAACAGCCAGTGGCACCGGGCGCACCCTTCCCACGTCTCGGTGAGACGCGGCTACGAACTACTCCCCGTCCCCGCTCACCGTTTCCCCCCCGCGACTTGTTCCCAGGGCACGCCAGGTCCAGACGTCGATATCGTTGGAGTAGAACATTACCGAACCGTCGCAGCGGAGGGCATTTGCACCGCCGGGGTGGCGGCTACGGACGGCCATCATCAGGGGACGCGTATCACTGTGGGGGCCGTAGCAGGGGGGGTTGGCCGGATCTTCGGAGTAGCAGTAATTGGCGTCGTGGACGATATCCGGCTCGTACGAGTTCGGGGTGACGTACGTGCTCAGGCCGGCGGCGTAGCTCCACCAAATCAGCCCGCGGAGGTCGTACTGGCCGCTGGGGCCGTCGTGCCCCTGGATCACTTCTCCAGCCATCAGCGTGTTGCTCAGGCCGTCGGAGATGTCGCGGAACCTGAACGCGGGAGGTTCGTATCCGATGTGGCCGCCCGCCTCGAACGGGGCCCCGCCGAATTCCGCCCCCGGCATGCTCTGCTTCGCCCCGCCCATGTGGCCGATCAGGCCGCTGGGGTGGATGATGATCCCCGTGTTGCCGAAGTTGACGGCGTAGTTGTGTTTCGGCATCCCGCTGAATTCGCGTGGGATATCGCTGGGGCACGTGTAGGCGCCGACGCGGTTCTTGGTGACCGGAAGATTCATGCTTCCGCTATACCGGTAGGCGGTCCCGAGCGTGTCATATTTTCCCTCATGGTAATAGCGGTCGAATCCGTCGGTCAGTTCCAGGTAGGGCATAATCCCAATTGCCCACGTCCCCCAGCAGCAACTATAGGCGCCAACCGGCAGAATGCCGTATGCACTGTGGTATCCATGCATCCCGACACCGATCTGTTTGAGATTATTCGAGCACTGCATCCGCCGTGCCGCCTCGCGTGCCGCCTGTACGGCGGGGAGGAGCAATGCGATAAGAATCCCGATAATCGCAATGACGACCAGCAACTCGACGAGGGTAAAACCGCAACGCGACTTGAACATTTTCATCTTCTTACCCATGCACCACTACAATGAGAATACTGCGGAAAGGTCTCGACTCTTCGGCAAACGCCCCCACCGATTCAACGGCTCTTCAACTCAAAATCGAACGTACTCGCCCCTGAATTCGTAACGTTCGCCGTCAGGGTCGTGGCACGGTTGTAAACCGGGGGGATGATCTCTCGGCCGATCGCACGCGGACCGGCACCCGGCATGGCCTCCCCTTGGCCTTGCTCAGGTGCGACCGACGAATGAATCCGCACGCGGTACTCTCCCGGGGGAAGCCCCTTCAGCGTGGGGATGGAGTACTCACCGTCCTTGATCGACGTGCCGCTCCCCACCTTGCCGGGCCCGCGCTTGACCGGTTCAAACTGAATCAATCCTTGAGGAAGCGGTTTGCCGTCCAGGGTGACTTTCCCGGAGACCCCCAGTCTACCTAGTTTATTCCGCCCACATCCGGCGAGGCCGGTCATGAGGATACCGCAAAGGATCAGCGATACGCACCGTTTACCGTTTACCACGGGACTCCTTTCTTTGGGCGAGCGGAGCGCAAAAAATCTAGCGATCACTAACACCCTTTTGGGCTTGACCAGCCCGGCTCGCCAATATCCGCCACGAATACAGGAATTGGTTATAATTGATTATAACTGTGTGGCAAGACGGGGTCAACCGTCTTCTTGGGCTTGCCGCTCGCCTTTCGGTCGGACAGAATCCCTACGGAGAATGGGCCCGGAATAGAGGTTATCCGCGGAACCCACTGATGGGCGAAATATTGACACAAATACCGGTAGTTGTTTTAATGGGGATTATCGACCGATGCCACCGATGCCGGTTCCCCAGTGCCAGAATGCGCCGCGGCTTGGTCGGGGTACTGTTGTGCGAGAACCTATATAACGACCTGGGCCGGAGTAGAAGGAATGGCGGTACACTTTCGGGCACTCTCGTTGGCGATGACGTGGACGGCGGTGCCGTTTCTTCTGGTCCCGCAAGGCGTTTGCGCGGCTTTCCATGCTGGAAATCGCCTTCACGTCCTAAGTTACCAACTCTCCTCGTCAATACCCCCCCTGTATGGATCGATCTATTCCGAAACAGAGGGATACCGTTTGGTCAGCATCGCGCCGAACCGCCAGTCGGACGACAACGGGCGAACCTGGACGCCCTGCCCTCCGGTGCCCGACTTCACCGCCGGGTTACCCTACGGATATCGGCGCGGCCCGGTGACGGCCGTCGTCGACCCGAATACCGACCGCATGATAACCATCGTCAACGCGATGGACACCGCCGGATTGAATCCGAACATCAGCGAACCGGCGATCGCCCAGCGGGAGTACTACTTGCGGTATCGGGTATCCGAGGACGGCGGACGCACGTGGCTTTTCGATGAACCGGTAATCGCCGGTGGAGGGAGTCACACGCGGGAAAATCCGTTTGAAGGGATCGAGATCGGCTCGAATGCGTTCTACCTCGGCGACCGGGGATGCATTCCGCTGGTTACCAACTCCGGGCGGATACTCGTTCCCGTCCAGGCGACGATCCTGGATGAGAACGGCGGCTTGTACAATCCCCTGGGACAAACCACTTACACCGACGTCTTCGTGGCGAAAGGAAACTGGACGGCCGATAAGCGGATCGAATGGACGGCCTCGGAACGCGTGAACGTCTCCCCGGCTCTCTCGACGCGCGGAATGATCGAACCGACGCTGGCACAGATGCCGGACGGCCGAATCCTGATGGTCATGCGGGGAAGCAATGCCGGCGCGACGAGTCTGCCCGGATACCGTTGGTACTCGATTTCGGAGGACGACGGCGACACATGGACGCAACCGCGGCCGTGGACCTACGATGACGGAACGGCGTTCTTCTCGCCGAGTAGCATGTCTACGCTGATCACCCACTCCAGCGGCCGGGTGTTTTGGGTGGGAAACGTCAGCGAGCAAAACAGTTCGGGAAACAGCCCTCGATATCCGGTCGTGATGGGCGAAGTCGATCCGGACAACCTGATGCTCATCCGCGACGGCGTGATCACGGTGGACGACGTCCGGCCCGAGGACGCGGTGCGCGGCCGGATCGATATGAGCCATTTTTGGGTGGTCGAAGACCGTAGTAACGAGACGCTCCTCCTAACATATACTCGGGCGTACGACAGCTACAGTTCGAGGGAGTACGCGACGGTCCGCGTTGCCACCAGTCCGCGGAGAAAGCATTCCGCGCTGTTCGACTTCAAGTATGAAATGGATGTCATGCCCACCACGCTCGACCTGGACGGAAACGGCGCGGCCGATCTGACCGTCGGCGGTGTCCCCGCGACCCTGCGTAGCGGCGTTCTCGCTTCACCGGGCGACGGTTACCTGAGATCGCCGCCGGAAGGGGGGATCTGGCACGCCGAAGTGGATTTCGCCGAAGGCTGGACCATCGAAGTGCGGCTGAAGATCACGAGTCAGACCCAGGGCGACTGGGCATGGCAACTCTTCGCGGGCGCGCCGGGCGTGAATACCGCCGCGACGCTCTGCATTGCCCAAGACGGCCAAGGCTGGAGCAGCGGCTCCAATCTGGGCGCCGGGGACAACACGGACGACTTCCACGTATTTCGTGTGGCCCAAGTACCGGGGGCATCGACCTATTCCGTCTGGCGGGACGGCGAGCTGATCGCCGATAGTCTGGACCCCGGCTATCAAGTGGGCAACTCCCTTTGGCTCGGCGATGGCAGCGGTGGTTTTACCGGCACCGCCGAGATCGACTATTTTCGGTTGACCAGTGGATTCTTCGCGCCCGCGCCGTATCCCGGCGACCTCAACGAAGACGGGGTCGTCGGCAGTCAGGATCTCGATATTGTTCGCGCGTGGTGGGGCCGGAGGGTGACCCCGGGCGACACGTCCCGCGGTGACGCGAATGGAGACGGCCTGATCGGCGGTGACGATCTGGATATCGTCCGCGCGAACTGGGGAACCACCGTGGCTGCCGTTCCAGAGCCGGGCGTTCTCTTGTTCGGAATCGCGGGGGGCCTGTTCGCCTTCCGGCGGTGGTGCCGAGGGCGGAGACAGAGTTCCCCATCGGCAAACGTTCGATCCGTGTTCCCTCGCGGAATATGCTAATCCACTCGCAACTCGCCGAATTGGGCCGCCGCGTGGAGGAAATGGGCGGTGATCTAGCGTTCCCACTTCAGTTCATCCGGCAACGGCGGGGTCGCGCCGGATTGCGTGCATACATACGCCGCGACTCGATTCGCCCGGTCGTTGATCGTGTCGAGGTCCCATCCTTGCAGCAACCCGGTCACGAGGACGGCGGTGAAGGAGTCGCCCGCTCCGACGGTATCGGCGATCTTCGCCGGAACGCCGGGATGCGTCGACCGATCAGAAGGGGAGACGAGGACGGAGCCGTTCGAGCCTTTCGTCAGAGCGATGGCCGTGAGCGAGAACCGTTCGAGAATCATCTCCAGCAGGGCCTCTTCCTCTCCCTCCAGACAAAGCAATTCCGCGACGACCGGCAATTCCTCGTCATTGAGTTTCAGCACCGTCGCGGCATCCAGGGAAGCGGCGACGGCTTCCGCGTCGTAGAATCGTTGACGGAGATTAACGTCGAATATCCGCGAACAAGCCGACGGAGTCGCCCCGAGAAACGCGCGGATCGTCTCGCGCGAAACCCGCGACCGCTGGGCGAGCGAACCGAAGCAGACCGCGTCCGTCCGCCTTGCCAACGCGAGTATCTCCGGCGACGGGGGAATGAAGTCCCACGCGACGTCCGTATGGATGATGTATTCCGGCTTGCCGTGAGAATCCAGTTCGATGCTCACGGTTCCGGTAGGGTACGTATCGTCCACCGCGACCGTATCGCGGTCGAGCCCCAACTCGTCGATCTTAGTGAGTATCTCTCTCCCCAGCTCGTCGCGGCCGATGCAACTAACCACCTTCGCATCGGCTCCTTGGACCGCCGCATGATAGGCGAAATTGGCCGGAGCCCCCCCGAATTGTTTTCCGCCCGGCAGAAGATCCCAGAGGACCTCCCCGAGACCGACGACTGTAGGTTTGTTGGCATTGTTCATCACAAATCACTCCTTCCATCGGGTACTAACGCATCGGGGCCTTTGCCGCGGCAACTCTCGTATTCTACCGGAGGTCCGGGTATTCGGCTACCCCGAGGTCGGCAAGCCCGTTCGACACCCGACCTCGAAGTGGTTGCGGCGCTTAAACGGTTTTCGTATCTTAGTGTTGAATTACCGGTGCGAAAGGTGTTCCTTTCCAGAGAAGAACCAATGAGATGAATACTGCCTTTCTCGATTCGGTCCATCCTGACGGTCCGAGAAACGTGATCTCATTCCGAGGAAACGGCCCATGAACTCCCGAGAGCGCATTTTCGCCGCTTTGAATCACGAAGAACCGGACTGCATTCCGTATGACCTCGGAGGAACGCACGTCACGTCGATCCACGTCGTCGCCTACCGCCGCTTGTGCGCCGCGCTGGGGATCGATCCCGAGCCGGTGGTGTTTTCCGACATCGTCCAGCAAACGGTCGTTCCCTGCGACGCCCTGATGGAGCGGTTCGGCGTTGACACCCGGGGGCTGTTTCCGGGTTGCAGTCACAACCGAGGCTTCGAGACCGCCACCGAGACGGAAGATGCCTATGAACACGTCGACGAGTGGGGATTCGCGCAGCGGTTGGCGAAGAAAGGTGGGTTCTGGTGGTCGCAGGTCGGGTTCCCCATCGATGGGATGACGGTAGATCCCAAGGCACTCGCCGCGTACCGCTGGCCGGTGGCGGACGATCCGTCGCGGATCGAGGGCCTGCGCGTGCTTGCCCGGGAATACCGCGACGCGGGCAAGATCGTAATGTGCAAGAGCCTCTGCGCCGGCATGTTCGAGATGGGGCAGCGGTTTCGCCGGATGGACAACTTCTTGTGCGACCTTCTGGCCGATCCCAAAACGGCCGAGATGCTGATGGACGGTGTCTTGGAGCTGAAAAAACGCTACTGGGCGATGGTCCTCGGCGAGTTGGGCGATCTGATCGACATCGTGGTCGAAAATGACGACTACGGCACGCAGGAGAGCCAGCTCATTTCACTGCGAACGTATGAAACCCTCATCCGCCCGAGGCTGGAAGACCTCTTCCGGTTCATCAAGGAGACGCACGTGGAGAAGCGCGCCGGCGGGGAGCGCGGGTATCTCTTCTTCCACTCCTGCGGGAACGTCCGGCCCTATCTGCCCGGTTTCATCGAGATGGGGGTCGATATTCTCAACCCGGTCCACGTCACGGCGGACGGGATGTCGCCGGAGGACCTCAAGCGGGACTTCGGCGACACGATCACGTTCTGGGGGGGCGGCGTCGAGACGCAGAACATCCTCTCCCGCGGCACGCCGGAGGAAGTCCGCGGCAATGTCCGTCGGAACGTCGACGCCCTGGCTCCCGGGGGCGGCTTTGTCTTCAATACGATCCACAATATCCAGGCCGAAGTCCCGCCGGAGAACATCCTGGCGATGTGGGAGGAGGTGTGGGGGAATGTCGAAGGATGAGGTACATGAGCGGACTCGTTGTGTCTCGGCGGGCCGACCCTTGGCCGCGCGACGTTCGCCGGTTCTTCTGGTCTCCGAATAGCGGAGTGGCTCGCTAATGACGAATTGGAACCGTTACCCATTCCTTCGGTCCGCCGCGTTCGGGGTATTCGTCCTGGTGGCGCGGATCGTCCCCGCTGAGGGCGAAGGCATCTCCCAAGAGCGGAAGGCCCCGTTCCGGGTTCTCTTCATCTGAGATGCATCACGCTTGGTGGAGGGAACGCTATTGCGAGGATATCTCCACGCTGGAGGTCCATGACTATCTGCGCGGCGGGGGCGACGTCGTCCAGGTGTTCGTCGAGCGGTGCGCGGAGAAGGGTATGAGGCCGTTCGTATCGTTGCGACTCAACGACGGGCATCATCTCGCCAACGAAGGGGGGCTGGAAAGCCGACGGCGTCCTCCGAATTCAGGCCGAGAACGACCTTGCCACCAGCCAATGGACGGCGAAGGCCAACGGCGCTGAACTCAAGCCCGCGTTCGACCTGAGTGAACCCTACGAGAACCCCTATAGCCCGCTCTTAGGGGACGCCACGGTACATCGGGGATGGATCGTGCCCCGCGAGGCGATTCGAGACGGGCCCAATGACTTCGAAGTGACAATGAAAAGTGGCGACAGCGCAAGGATCAGTTTCATCGATTTGGCGATTGAGTGAGGCGGAAGGCGCCTTTCGGCCCCCGATGTGTACGAGCGGAAAGAGGACACCACCTGGCGGGAATGGGGGGGGACTCTTGAACGAGGGGGACGACGATTCGGAACTGCATGAATGACGGCCAGGTCGCGAAGACGACGGACTGCATATCGCTAAAGACTGATCAACGACGCCGGACGGATGGCCTTTCACGAGTCGGATTTCTCGGTCATCCCGGCCGGAATGCTCCTGAGCACCATCGATGGCGACCGCCGCGTGAAATGCGAGGTTTTTTACCGGATCACCGGCTACGCGGCCGGAAAGTTGGGAATCGAGTGGGTGGACGTTTCCGGATAGCGGCGGATGGAGCCGTCTTGCGCTCAGATTCCGTCCGCCGTACCAGGGTCTTCAACGGGCCGGCCGGCGCCTCATGCCGGCGTCCGCGTTCCGCTCACTCGTACTCGTACTTCACCACCCACGGGTCCTTCGTCTTGAACCGCCAGTCCTTGAGCTTCTTCCGCATCGTGGCGAGGACTTCGGCGTGGGCGGGGTCGGCCGCGAGGTTCTTTGCTTCGTGGGGATCGGCTTCGAGGTCGAACAGTTCGTGCTGGGGGTGGTGGAGGTAGGCGTCGACGGTCCGTTTGCCGTAGATTTCGTCGCCCCGCTTGAGGACGCCCTGCCAGGTGGCGGAGGCGTAGAGGTCGGAGGCGAAGGGGTAGGGCAGTTGGTGGGCCAGGTTGAGGATGTATTTGTAGCGGCGGCCGCGGACCACCCGCATCGGATAGTACATGGTGATTTCGTGGAAGGTGTGGGAGGCGTAGATTTCGTCCCAGCCCTCGGGGCGCTCCTGGTCGAGGACGGAAAGGAATGACCGCCCGTGGAACCATGGTTTTTTGGGCATTTTGCCGGTGAACTCGAGAATCGTCGGAGTCAGGTCGGCCCAGGTCACCATGGCGTCACAAACGACGCCCTTCTCCTCGATGTACGGGTTGCGGACGACGCACGGGAGCCGCAGTCCCGGTTCGTAAGTGGTCGTCTTGGCGCCGGGGAAGGCGATGCCGTTATCGGAGATGTAGATGAGAAGGGTGTCTTCCCATCGGCCGGAGTCCTTCAAAACTTCCATGATTCGAACCAGCCCCGAATCGGCCCGTTCCAGCGAGCCGTAGTATTGCGCCAGTTCCTCCCGGCACTCCGGCGTATCGGGCAGGTAGGGCGGGACGATTACGTCTTCCGGCTTGAAATGGTCGAAACCCTCGCGTTTGAACGGCCGATGCGGTTCCGTGGTGGCGAAGAGGAGGAAGAACGGTTTGGAGTCGTCGGCGGTGATGAATTCCGCCGCCTTGTCGGCCATTTGCCTCGGAGCTTGCACGGCACCACGAACTTGAAAAGGATAGACCGCTTCCGGCGCGAGATGATACTTACCAAAGCAGGCCGTCCGGTAGCCCGCTTTCTCCAGCAAGGTCGGCAGGCTTTTCACGTTATCGTAAGTGGAAAAATGGTTGTACCCGTGCGCGTGCCCGTAGTGGGCCGTGGCGTGATTGTACAGCCCGGTCATCATCACCGACCGGCTGGCACTACAACTGGCGGACGTGCAAAACGCATGCGTAAACCGCGTCCCTTCTTTCGCCAAGGCGTCCAACCCGGGCGTCCGCACGGCCGGATTGCCGTAACACCCGGCGTCGTCGGTCCCCTGGTCGTCGACGACATAGAGGATGACGTTGCGCTCGGCGGCGGGCAGGAGAGTGGGAAGGAGAAAGAGGGCCAGGAGGGTGGAAATCAGGAGGCGGTTCATGGGGTTTCTCCGGGTGGGGGGTTGGCGTAAGGGGAACGATTTCGATTCTACCAGACGCATTCGCCGTTGTTAAGCGATTCGCCGGGTCACAACCCCGCTCCCCTCATTCGTAGTGCGTCCACATGCGGAGAATCTTGACGACCCGCTCGTCCTCCAGCACCTGATAGACGAGCCGATGTTGGCGGTTGATTCTTCGAGAGTAGGCACCACTGAGATCGCCCAACAGTTTCTCATAGGGCGGCAGGGCCTCAGCCAAAGCAATGCTTTCGCATCGGGGCGGCAACAACATCTTCAGAAAGTTGACGATGTTCATGAATAGCAATAGGAGGGCTTCGGAGCGAACGGGTTATTCCGCGGGACATCAAGCAGGTGCTCGACTTTGGCCTTCAAACCGGCTGCAGCAATCCGCTTTGCATCCTTCTGGGCCTGCCTCGTGAAAGCGAGTTGCCAGTTCACCAGCCCGGTTCCTCGCTACACTCTTCGACAGGCGTCTTTATTCCCTCGACGATCGACTCCGTCATTCCCGGAATGGATTGAAGATGGATGGTCTCTTGAATTGCGCGCCACTGAGCCTCCGATATGAGAAAGCCGACGTTTTCCGACCCGTCGATGCGAATCGGCTCGCGCGACTCGGCGACCTGATTGATCAGCCGGTCCAAAATCGACCGTGCTTGTTCCGACGATACGTGGGTCATCTCGTGAATCATCTCCTCAAAGAACCGACTCATCCTTCATCCTTTTTCCCCACATCGGGTCCCGGCCGGCGGCCAGGACCTACTGCCGCCACTTCTCCAACCGCTCCTTGAAATACTCGTTGATCCCGTACCGCGACTTCTCCGCCAGCGGCGCCGGGTTCTTTGGGAGGTGTTTGCGATGGGCGGCGATTTCATCGGCGTACCCGGGATCGCCCGCCAGATTCGTCCACTCGTTCGGATCGTTCTTCATGTCGTAGAATTCTTCGGCGCCCCCTTCATAGCGGATGTAACGGTAGCGGTCGCTACGGACCGTGTGGTTGACCGGGCCGTAGGAGGTGATCGCCGGGTGATTCCATTCGCGGCCGGGATCCTCCAGCAGGGGCGACAGATCGCGGCCTTCGTTTTGCGGATTGCCGGGCAGGCCGCACATGGAGAGGAGCGTGGGGTAGAGGTCGATCAGGCCGACCGGCCGGGCGCATCGCTTACCCCCTTCCACGCCGGGGCCGGCGATGATCAGCGGGACACGGGTGTCGCGTTCCCAGATGGCTTGTTTGGCGAAACGGTTCTTCTCACCCAAGTGATAGCCGTGGTCCGACCAGAGGACGACGATCGTGTTGTCGGCGTAGGGGCTGTTTTCCAACGCGCGGACGACCTCGCCGACCCAGTGATCGGTCCAGGTCGTGCAGGCGAGGTATGCTTGCACTGCGGCGCGCCACTGGTTCGTCTCTTTCATCCACTCCGTCGTGGGCATCATCGGGACGTCGGCGACCCTGGCAGCCATCTCCGGGATGTCGTCGAAGTCGTCCGGCTTGTAGGGTGGGGTCTTGATTCCCTCGATCGGGTGCATATCGAGCCATTTCTTCGGCACGTACCAGGGCACGTGGGGCCGGACGAATCCCACGGCCAGGAAGAACGGCTTGTCATGCGTTCGGTTCAACCGTTCAATCGCCCACTTCGCCGACTTGTAATCGGGCATCTGGTCGTCACGCTCCGGGTAGGCACCCCAGTCGGTCTGGGTGCTGCCCGGCTTGCCGAACCACTTCGGATCGTAGTGGAACCGCTTCTTCGGTTTCGGCCCCGACCCCTCGAACCGACCACCGTACTCCTGAAACACGCCGGCCTTATCGCCCTGGTGAAACAACTTTCCGACCCCCATCGTCTTGTAGCCGTGCTGCTCGAAGTAGTCCGGCAGGAACGTGGCGACTTTCGTGGCGGGCGACGAATCGCGGATGTCCGGATCGTCGATCTGCAAGTAGATCCCGGTCGTTGCCGGATAGAGCCCGGTGAACAGGGATGCCCGCGTCGGCCCGCAGATGGGGGCCTGACAATGGGCGTTGGTGAACAACACACCGCGCTCGGCCAGCGAATCGATATTCGGCGTTTTGGCATTGGGATGCCCGTCCAGGCAGCCGACCCAGTCGTTCAAGTCGTCAATGGCGATGAACAGGACATTGGGCCGGGCGCGCGGTGTCTCTCCACCCAAAGCAGGTGCGCCGCCGACCACGATGAAAACCGCTAGGGCGGTGAGAGATGCGGAGTGAATCCGATAGGGATGAGTTGCACGAAGCACGACTTCTCCTCTCGCGATACACGCTACGGGGTAGGGGGATGAATCCGGCCGGAACGGGAATCGTCCCGGCCGTTCACCATCGACCAGTATACGCGAGAGGCGAAATAGCGTCAAATTCGCTCGAATCGCCAAGTGGCTTTAACTCTGCCTCAGGTAGCCGGAAGCTCGACGCGCCGCAGCAATGCAGTCCAGCTCATAATGATTCGGGGGCGCTCGACAAGCCGGAGGCCGCGAGACTCGGCGCTCTCCACGGTAGCTGCAAAGGCCTTGCGCGAGACGTGAAAGAACTTCGGTTCGGTCAATAGGAGATGGCCGCCGGGCCGAACGAGCTCCGCCAGTTCCCGGATAACTCCTCGGGGATTGGAAACCTCGTGGATGACGTACATCGCCACCGCGAAGTCGACCCGGGCATCTAGTCCGATCCGGTCGGCTTCGCACCGGTGGAGGACAACGCGTGACGCAAGGGAGGTATCGGCGACCTTTCCGGCGACCAAGTCCAACATCCCTCCCTGAATGTCCGCCGCGATAACGCGTCCCGCCTCTCCCACCAAGCGAGCCGCCTCGAGCGTCAAGAACCCCGGCCCGCACCCGAAATCGAGGACGTGCATTCCCTCGCGGATATGGGGCTGGAGGATCTTCCGAGGGTTCTGCGCCCACCGCCGAAGGCGGCTGTCAAGCGGCTTCGCCATGAACATGGGACAGACGTGATTCATTTTCTTTCTCGCGCGACGAAAAACCCCGCCGCGGCGCGAGCGGTGCTCGATCCGGGCGGGGGATATTCAACTATGTGCCCGCGGAGTTCTAAAACGGTGGGCCGCTATTCGGCGACGCGTTCGATTCCGGCGAGGCCTTGGTAGAAGGCCCACCGATCCGCGATATCCTGCGCGGCGAGCTGGATGAGCCGCTCGGACGCCTCCGGCTTGCTCCGCGCGAGCATGGCGAACCGGGCCTGCTTCATGGCGAACTCCTTGTAATCTCCCTTCGGCGGCTTGCTGTCAAGGTGGAAGGGCTTCGCGCCGTCGCGCGGGTCATAACGGTACAGGGGCCAGAACCCGCACGTGACCGCCTCTTTCTGGATGTCCATGCCGTGCGTCATGTCGATTCCCCAGCCGATGCAGTGGGAATACGCGATCAGCAGTGAGGGTCCGCGGTACGACTCGGCCGCCACGATGGTCTTCAGGGCATGGTTCGGATTGGCGCCCATGGATATCTGGCCGACGAAGACGTTTCCGTAGGCCATCGCCATGATACCGAGGTCCTTTCGGTTGGTTGGTTTGCCGGCGGCGGCGAACTTGGCGACCGCCCCTCGAGGCGTGGCCTTGGAGGCCTGGCCGCCGGTGTTCGAGTAGACCTGCGTATCAAGGACCAGGATATTGATGTCTCGGCCGCACGCCAGAACGTGATCGAGTCCGCCGTAGCCGATGTCGTAGGCCCAACCGTCTCCGCCGAAGGACCAAATGCTCCGACGGATCAGAAAGTCGGCCGAGGTCGCCAGATTGGCGACATCCGAGTCGCCGTTGAGTTCGGCGAGCTTCTTCTTGAGCGCCGCGACCCTGTCGCGCTGATCGGCGATCTCTTGCTCGGTGTCCTGTTTGGCCACGTTGTCCAACAGGCCGGCGGCCAGGGTATCTCCGATCTTTCCGGAAAGCCGCTTGACCAAGTCGGCGGCGTATTCCATCTGCTGGTCGGCGGCGAGCCGGAATCCGAACCCGAACTCCGCCGCGTCCTCGAAGAGGCTATTCGACCAACTTGGGCCGCGCCCGTTCTTGTCCTTCGCGTAGGGGGTGCTGGGCAGATTTCCACCATAAATGGAGGAACAGCCGGTGGCATTTCCGATGATCATCCGGTCGCCGAACAACTGCGTGATGAGCTTGACGTAGGGGGTTTCACCGCAGCCGGCGCAGGCGCCGGAGAACTCGAAGAGGGGCCGTAGGAGCTGCGAACCCTTGATCGTGTCTTTTGCCACGGTCGCGCGGTCGATATCCGGTATACCGAGGAAGAACTCGAAATTCTCCCGCTCCTGGTCGACCAGCTCGTAGATGGGCGTCATATTGATCGCCTTCTTACCGGCTTCCTGCTTGTTCTTAGCCGGGCACTGCTGCACGCAGATGCCGCAGCCGGTGCAGTCCTCCGGAGCGACCTGAATCGTGAACTTCTTGCCGGGCATGTCCTTCGCCCTCCAGTCGGTCGACTTGAAGGTTGCCGGGGCGCCGTCGAGCGACTCGGGATCGTACGCCTTCATCCGGATGACCGCGTGGGGGCAACTAATCGCGCAGAAACCGCACTGGATGCAGACGTCCGTATCCCAAACCGGAATCTCCAAGGCGATGCACCGCTTTTCGTACTGCGTCGTCGCGGTGGGGAAGGTCCCGTCTACCGGCATCTTGCTGACCGGCAGCTCATCGCCGCGGGCCGCCACGATCGGCCCCATGACTTCGCGGACGAACTCCGGAGCGTCGTCCGGCACCGGAGGGCGCCGCCGCTTCGTGGCGGTGGCCTTCTCGGGTACCTTCACCTCGAAGAGGGCCGCCAGGGCCCCGTCGACCGCGGCGAAGTTCCGCTCGACGATCTTGCCCCCCCCCTTCTTCCCGTACGTCTCTTCTATCGCCTGCTTGATGTGGGAGATCGCCTCCTCTTCCGGCAAGACGTTGGCGAGTTTGAAGAAGCAGGTCTGCATGACCGTATTGATACGCATTCCCATTCCCGCGTCATGGGCGACCTTATAGGCGTCGACGACGAAGAACCTGAGCTTCTTCTCGACGATCTCTTCCTGGACCTCGACCGGAAGGTGATCCCATACTTCCTCGGGGCCGTAATGGCTGTTGAGCAGGAACGTGGCCCCTTCCTCCGCCATGGCAAGAACGTCCACCCGGTCGATGAACTGGGGCTGGTGGCAGGCGACGAAATTCGCGCGGTGGACCAAGTAGGATCCCTTGATCGGCCGGGGGCTGAACCGCAGGTGCGAAACCGTCATCGATCCGGCCTTCTTCGAATCGTACACGAAGTAGCCCTGGGCGTGAAGCGGCGTATTTTCGCCGACGATCTTCACCGAGTTCTTATTCGCCCCGACCGTCCCGTCGCTGCCAAGACCGAAGAAAACGGCTCGGGTGATGTCGTCCCGTTCCGTCGAGAACGTCTCGTCGTACTCGATGGACAGGTTCGTGACGTCGTCCTCGATGCCGACCGTGAAATGCCGCTTCGGAAGCGACTTCGTCAGCTCGTTGAACACGGCGGCGGCCATCGAGGGGGTGAATTCCTTGCTCGAAAGACCGTAGCGGCCGCCGATCACCGCGGGCATGACGCCGCCAACCCCCTCCGTTTCCGTAAGGGCGGTGATGACGTCCTGGTAAAGCGGCTCGCCGACTGCGCCGGGCTCCTTCGTGCGGTCCAAGACCGCGATGGCCTTGACCGACTTCGGAAGGACGCTCACCAACGCCCGAGCGTCGAACGGCCGGTAGAGGCGGACCTTCAAGACGCCGACCTTCTCGCCTTGTCCTCGAAGAGCATCGACCGCCTCTTCCACCACGCCGCAGCCGGACGACATGATTACGATCGCGCGGTCGGCGTCCTCCGCTCCGACGTAGTCGAACAAATCATACCGCCGGCCAAACAACTCCGCGAAGCGGTCCATGTACTTGCGGACAACGCCCGCGCAGCGGTCATAGAACGGATTGCAGGCCTCGCGCCCCTGGAAGAAAACGTCCGGGTTCTGCGCCGTGCCGCGAAGCTTCGGATTTTCGGGGCTCAGGGCGCGGTCGCGGTGGGCCTGGACCAGGTCCATGTCGATCATCTTCAGACAATCTTCCTCGGTAAGCGGCTCAATCCGGTTGACCTCGTGGGAAATGCGGAATCCGTCGTAGAAATGAATGAATGGGATTCGGGCCTCGAGCGTCGCCGCCTGCGAAATCAGCGCGAAATCCTGCGCCTCTTGCACGGAACCGGAAGCCAGCATGGCAAAACCGGTCGAGCGGCAGGCCATCACGTCGCTGTGATCGCCGAAAATGGAGAGCGCGTGCGTCGCGACCGACCGCGCGGTCACGTGGAAGACGCACGGCGACAACTCCCCCGCGATTTTGAACATGTTCGGGATCATCAGCAATAATCCCTGCGACGCGGTAAACGTGCTCGTGATGGCGCCTCCCTGCAACGCCCCATGCACGGAACCGGCCGCGCCGGCCTCGCTCTGCATCTCCACCACGTGGGGAACGACGCCGAAAATGTTCTTCCGACCCGCCGCCGCCCAAGCGTCCGGCATCTCGCCAAGACCGCTGGAGGGGGTGATCGGGTAAATGGCCATGACTTCGTTGCACAAATGTGCGATGTTCGCCGTCGCCTCATTGCCGTCGACGGTTACGAAGCGTTTCTCTGCCACAGTGGTCTCCTCAAATCAAGAAAGGTATGGTGGAAAGTCTGACGGTTGCTAGGCTATCGAAACCCGCGATGGGGTCAAACAATTAAAAAAATACACCGGAAAAAAAACTTCCCCGGTGGCAAAAAGAACGGAGTTTTCTTCCGAGGTAAGCGCGCCTCGTCACTCCAGACCCCGTCCGCCCCAAAAGCTAACGTTTTTTCGTTATCCGTACAAGGGGCGCTTCTCGTACGATCGAAAGAAAATACAGAAACCCATTCTGCAGATGGCCACCCGGTGCCCCAGGAGTATGGAAGTGGATGCGCAAGGAGCAAGCAGGATCGCAAAAAAACGGTTACCGCCTGCCTCGGAGCGCCGGGTAGTAGTGCTGCAGATTCATGAATTGAGCAGGTCCTTGCCGCGTGGTCGGACTGCTCAACTCCCGCATGTACGGATTCAACCGCCGATCCAACATCTGGAGGTTGCTCGTCTGCGCCCGGCTCGTCCTCTGAAGCTTGGAGACTTCGTATTGCGTCTGAACGTTCAATTCCTGCTGCTCGATAATCGGCCTGACGTATGCGTTGTAGTTGTCTACGCCCCCTGCCGGATCTCGGTAAAGGTTGATGTAGGGACTGATCGCCCGCGGTGGTGTGTAATTCGCGAAAGGTTTGTCCTTCGTCGCCGCGCCGAGGGCCGAAGGCTTGCCGGCGGTGCCAAGTTCCCCCATTGCCTGGGGGACCGCGAAAGACGCGTAGCGCCCCATCGCCGGGTCCATGCTGGCCGCGCCCGCGCTTGCGGAAGGATTCGAGGTCGGCGGGGCCAGTAGATTCGTCGGGCTCGGACCTTGCATACCCCCCGGCGCCATCATTCCTGGCGCCATCATTCCGGTTCCTCCCGGGAAGCCGTCCTGCGTCCCGAAGGCGGTCGGCGCCCTGGGCCCCTGATCCGCAGGCAGCAGAAATGGATCGGAAGAACGGCCCTGACCCGTCGGCGGGACCGGCATCATGGGTGTCCCTTCAATCTCCACCTCGTCGGACGGGGCGATCGGAGTGCCGGTCCGATCTGTCCGAGTTTGCTGGTCCGCTTCATCGCGGGTCTTTTGCGCGGCCTCCAACCTCGCCAGTTCCTCCCTCAATTTCCTGATCCTTTCGAGCCGTTTTTTTTCCTCTTCCTCTTCGTCGGAAGCAGCCGTCTCATCGTCGGTCTGGGCTAGTGTCGCGACCCGCGAGGATCCATCGGTCTCGTCCCCTTCCGCGGCAAACGCGGACGTCTGGGGTCCGACAAATCCGACCAGGAAGAACGCAAAGACAAAGCCCGCGGCGAGGGCGGCAATCATTTTTACGGAAATGGCAGCTTTCATGGGATTAACCCTTTCATTTCTCGGAGTACCGCATAGACAATTCTCTAGTGTCATCATACAGCCGCGAACCAAATAAAGCAAACGGTTTTGCTATCCATTCTTGTCGGGGGAAACCAAACACCCCAGAATGTATTTTCGTTTAAACCATTTCCGAAAGTCCCGTGCCGAATCCGAACAACACGCAGTCTCGCGTCATGTTTCGTGAAAACAATTCCCATTGTCGAGCGTTATCGGGCCAAAGGTACATCGATGGACTTCCAGTTCCGAACCGTCGAAGCCGTGAGCGAGCCGAAGCCGAGGACCTGCTCGAACGGCGAGGTAATCTTGCCGACCAAGGAAGTGAAAGCAATCATCGGGTCTTCCGCGATGAATATCCTGTCCCCGGGAAGGACCTGATAGTTTGTCTCGGTCGAGGCGCCTTGGACGATCGCATCCCAGTCGATTGGAAGCACCTGCTCGCAACCGAACCCTCCTGGAGAGGGGCGCGCAATCCATATCCGCTTGCTGGACAGTCTGGTTAGACCCTGGATTTGGCTGATCGCGTCCAGAACGTTCTCGTTACCGGTAACCGGCAGACGCACGACGGTCTCGCCCATTCCGGCCCCCTCGACGATGATGTAGTAAGTCTTGCTGTTGTATGCGGCAACGTCAACAGAAACTTCTGGGGAATCTAGAAAATGCGACAGGTGGCGTTCAATCGCCACTTTCGCTTCCGCGACGGTCATGCCGGCCACGTGAACCGCGCCGTGCTGCCTCAAGTTGATGGTTCCATCCGGCCCAACCAGGTACGTTCCGGTCACCGGCATTACTCCAGATGCCCTGGCGAGCTGAACCGCGACCTCCGGTTGACGCAAAAACTTCCGTAAGTGGTTCTCGATGGCCGCCTTGACTTCCGGAATCGTCATGCCGACGACGCGTAGTTTGCCGTACGCCGGACCCAGGTTGATGTTCCCCTCCGCTTCCACGAGAAAGTAATTGCTGATCGGTTGGTCCATCAGGGTGCCTAGGACGTTAATAGCCAAGACATCGTATTCCTCCACCCGATAAGGGGGTAGTGGAACCATCTTGAGTACTTCAACCTGGAGAATATCCGGGGGTTCGATTCGGTAGGCCGGCAATGAACGCATCGACATTTCCCGCGGGGGTTCCAGTTCCGGCGGAGTGGTCATCGCGTCGGTCGGATCGTAGAGATCAAAACTGCGACATCCGGCGAAGACTACCAGCAATAGTAGCCACCCGATAACGAACGACCGGCATCGCCCTGAAACCCACCATGCGGAGTTTAGGATTCGATCCGTGTTCTGCGGCATTCGCCGGGCGTAGGATTCGGTCAGTATCATTTTAGGCAAATCCAGCAAGGGGGGAAAAAGCTGCGCAAGGCAGTATTACCAAAACAACCGGAAATGTCGTTGTAATCGTCAAAGCTTCCCATCCCCTTTAGGTTTTCTCACCCTTGCGGCCGAAAACTCCTCCGGACTTTACGAAAAAACCCGTTTACCAGAAGAAAAGCACTAATAAGGGTGGGTACCAAATACACCTAGAAAGCTCGCGGCGAGACGGGCTGAACGCCGCGCTGCCGGCGGCGGGGCCGGTCAGACGCCCGGCAGGCATCGGATATGCCCCATTTGGCGAATGAGCCCGAGCGAGATCGGCATCCGAGACGCGAGGACGTATTGGCACGTGCTGGTGAAGCTAATCCAGAAGCGTTCCCGCCTCCGCCAATTCTGCCTGATGCTCTCGCGCAAACTGGGCAATCAACTCCTTCGCCCGACTCTCAAAACGGCAATCCATTGCCTAAATCCTCCATTTTGGTGGAATATGCCTTGCGGCAATCAGAAACCCGAAGCCGCATTTCACAAAAACCGTGCCAAATACAAAGCGCAAAGTGCCCCCGGCGAAGCGGCGAAGCCGGTTCCCGGTTTTTGCCCTTGCGGGAAACACCGGTATTCCGTATTTTTCTCCGGATTATGAGTTCTGCCCGGGACCGGAAGCCGGGAACTTGGGATCCCGTCCCAAGAGCGTTCATCGCTTCGGTTGCCTGACACCGAGACCGTCCGTGATGCTGAAGAGACTACCACTCCTTTGCTTGAGCCGTTTCGCCGTGGCCCTCGTTCTTTCCGGTGCCACGTTGTCGCAGAGCGGGTGCAGCGGGATTTCGTCTCGCGGGCTCAACGCAAAGGGGGTCCGCGAATTCAACCAGGCGCAGTTCGATCAGGCGCTTGACGACTTTCAAAAGGCGATTGACCGCGATCCGAGGAATCCGGACGGCTATTACAACCTCGCGCGAACGTACCACAGACTTGGGACGCTCCAAGGAAACGAGGCGTATCTGCTCCGGGCGGAACAGCTCTACAACCAAAGCCTCGACCGGGACGAGAATCACAGGGATTCTTACCGAGGCCTTGCCGTGTTGCTGGCGGAACAGGGGCGGCAGGAAGAGGCGTTCCGGCTTCTCCACGGTTGGGTAGACCGGGGTCCCCTTCTGGCGGACGCGCGGATCGAATTGGCGCGGTTGTATCAGGAGTCGGGGGAGCGCGAAGTCGCGAAGGAGCAGTTGGTCGCGGCTCTTTCGCTTGATTCGAGCAACACCCGGGCCCTGACCGCGCTGGGAATGCTCCGCGAAGAGTTGGGCGAGTACAACGAGGCTTTGGCCAATTACCAGAGATCGCTGCACGAGAACCGCTTCCAACCGGAGGTGGCCGCGAGGATTGCCCGGTTGCAGAACGCGCGCATCGCGTCCGTGCCCGGTATTCCAGGCGCGCCGTCGGCTGGTTCCCAGGGAACGGTCACGGTACAAACCCCGCTTCCGCCCACGACGGTGACGCGATAGAAGGTCGGTTTAACAGGCCACCCATGCGCCGTCTTCGCGCCGAGACAGAATCCCGGGACACCAGCGCCGAGGGGCGACGGAGAGCGTCAACAACGGCCCGAAAAAACCGTGCTTTCCATAGCTATAGTGTTTCCAGTGGTTGGGGTCGATATCTCCGCGCGCGCTTCACGGGCGCTATTTCGTCCCTTCGAACGGCTCGATGTGAACCAAAACGTCCAGGACGTTCAAGTCCGACTCCAGAAGCCGGTGTTTGACCCGGCCGGCCACTTCGTGCCCGTCGTAAACGCTCTGGTCCGGGTCGACCATGACGTGCAAATCCACCTGGTAGCCGGAACCAATCCACCGGGTCCGGACCGCGTGGATCGCCTTGACGCCCTTAGCGCTGAGCGCCTCGGCGCGGATCGCGACCACGCTCTCCTCCGACGCGGCCGAGTCGACCAGTTGCTGTACGGCGGGAAAGCAAATCCTCCATGAAGCGTAGAGGATCATCGCCGATACCAGAATCGTCGCGAGCTGGTCGAAATAGGGCCAGCCGGGAAAGAAGTAGAGGCAAACGACCGCCAATACGACCGGCACGGAACTTAGTGCGTCGGTCCGGTGATGCCACGCGTTCGCGGTAAGCGACGACGACTGGACCCGCAAGGCGACGCGGACGGTCCACCGATAGATCCACTCCTTGGAAAGAATGGAGAGGACCGCCACGAAGAGGACCGGCCAGCTCGCGAGCCCCGGCTCTTTCGCGAGCCAGGTACGCACCGCCTCCCAACCCAGTACAGTCCCCACCCCGGCGAGAACCAGGCCGATCAAAAACGCGATCAGCGTCTCGATCCGGCCGTGGCCGTGGGGATGGTCCGCATCGGGCGGGGCCTCCCAGAACCGCGATCCGACGAGCACCGCGACGTCCGTCACCATGTCCGAGAGGCTGTGAACCGCGTCGGCGACCAGGGCTTGGCTGCCGAAGAGCAGACCGGCCGCCGCTTTCAGGCCGGCTAGAAACAGGTTTACGGAGAACCCCCACCACGTGACTTTCCGGACTTCCCTCGCGCGAGAAAGACGCATCTCGCGAGATGCGCCGCCGGAGGCGGTTGCCGACTGGTTGATCGAGACTTCCGGATCAGGCAATGGTTGATTCCAATCGATTTGCTTCGAAATAAGTTGTTTCAGATGCCGTAATGAAGGGGAGTACCATATCCCCTATTAGGCTGTTCCGCGCCAATTCCATCCTATTGAATGATCGTACCACAAATCCGCCCGGCAAACGAGGCGATTCGACCCCTCGACACCGGCCAAAAAAGGAAGAGGTATGTCGCGGAGTCGGTTCATCTTGCCATTTTCGTTTTGGAGAGAGACGATTCGACCCGCGAATTCAATCCTCCACTTGACCCAGAACTCCTTTTTTATCACTAGTCTTGGAGACCCGATCATGAAAAAGCATTGGATTCGTTTTGGACTCGCCGCGATGTTCGGTGCGGCATTGCTGCTTTCGAACCAGGGGATTGCGCAAGCCGGTCCTCCCGGACACCGCGGACCCCGCGATTATCTTGGCCCGGGGTTTCACCGCGGCCACCCCGGACACCACGCCTACCACGCCTACCACGGCCACCGCGGTCCTGGATACCACCGGCACCATGCCTTGCGGCATCCTCCGGTCGTCGTGGTTCAGCCTGTTTACTCCCCCCCGCGCTTCCACGGATATTCCGCACGACCGATACGGCGTCACGGCTGCGGCAGCCCCGGGGCCGAGATAGCCATCGGCGTGATGAAGATCATCCACGGAGCATCGCGTTGGTAGCGGGCGGCCGGAACAGACCGCCGGTCCCCGCCACGTTCGCCATCCACGACGCCCACCAACCCGAGCGGCACACCTTCGAAACGGCCTCGAGCGGATTCCTTCCTGCGGATCCGCTCGAGGCCGTTTATCGCACTCGCCGGGAGAACACGCTCCGCGAAGGAGAGTTGAGTTCGCTGCTCGCGCCGCATCTCGGAATGTCCTTCCAACCGAGACACGGGCCATTTTCCCCGTTTCGCGATTCGCGAAGAACCGTTCCGCCGCCACGCCGAGGCCGCGGAGACCTTCGCCGCTGAAGCGACCTCCGCCGCCTCTTGCTGAAACAACTAGAACGCCGAATCCTAAGAACTCGTATAGAATTAACTTCCCGAATTCCCGGGGGCGATCCCGAATTTCACTCCGCTACGCTGCGTGAAAATCAGGATGGGCCCCCCAACTAATTTATGGACAAGTTCTAAAAACCAGCAGTTAAGCGGGTCATTGTTTTTAGCACGACAAGGCCAAGACGCGGAAATCCGCTGGCAATCGCTCACCCGGTGGATTGATCGGCGGCCGGCTCGCCTTTCGCGGTCTGTGGTAGGGCGAGACCAGGGAACACCGCGTGTCGTGTGTTCATTTTTCTGGACCGTTGATTCCGGCTTCCGCCCGGCGAATCTCGCTCGGTGCAGCCTCGTTCATCCCCCTTGCCGACACGTCTATTTCGTGGCATAGTGTCGCAAGAGTCGGTTTTCCGTTCCGTCGCGGCGGATTCGCGATCAGTCCCAACGCAACCCTAACGCAATGCAAACAATTCGTAATCCGGAATCCCCAGGCGTCGATCAAGGCGATATCAATACCACGTCCGCCAGAGAGGTGTTTCTCCAACGGCACGTATCGAGCGAGACACGGCGACTTCTGGAAGAGGATGCCGCCGTGTTCCTGCATCAAAGCCTTTCCACGCCGGTGATGAACGCCGTCGCGGCGGCCGAGGGGGCGTACGTTATCGATACGGAAGGTCGCCGGTATCTCGATTTTCACGGGAACGGCGTGCACAACGCCGGGTTCAATCATCGGAAGGTTCTGGATGCCGTCCGCAGGCAGCTCGATTCCGGAATGACGTTCTGCCCTCGCCGCTACACGAACGAGCCGGCGGTGGCGGCGGCGAAGAAACTGGTGTCGATCGCGCCGCAAGGGATGACCCGCGTGCTCTTCTGTCCCGGCGGGTCGGAAGCGAACGAGATGGCCCTGATGCTGGCACGGCAGGTGACCGGGAACTTCAAGTCGATCTCGTATTGGGAATCGTTCCACGGGGCCGGCTTCATGACTGCCTCGGTCGGTGGAGACATCCACTTCCGCGGCGGCGCCGGGCCGCTCATGCCGGGCGCGCTGCACGTCGAGTACCCCGACTACTACCGCAACCCCTGGGGGTTCGAGGAACCGGAGCGGGTCGACGGCGAATGCCTCCGCCAGATGGAACTCCTTTTCCACAACGAGGCACCCATATCCGCCGTCATCGGCGAGCCCGTCTTCGCGACGCCCCGCGTTCCGACGAAGGCCTACTGGGAGGGTGTTCGCGACTTGTGTGACCGGCACGGGGCGTTTCTCATATTCGACGAGGTAATCGAAGGCCTCGGACGCACCGGCAAAATGCTCTGTAGCGAGCACTTCGCCACGCCCGACGTGATCACCCTTGGCAAATCGCTAGGCGGCGGGCTCGTCCCCTGGGCCGGCATCATCACCCACGAGAAATACAACACCGTCCGTCACCGCTCCATCGGCCACTTCACCCACGAAAAGAACGCCCTCTGCTGTGCCGCGGCGTTGGCCGAGATCGAGGCGATCGAAGAGGAAGGCATGGTGGAGAACGCCGCCACCCTTGGTGACTACGTTCTCGACCGCCTCCGCGAAATGCAAGACCGCCACCCACTCATCGGCCATGTGGCCGGCCTGGGCCTCCACTTCGGCATCGACCTCGTCAAAGACCGCGAAACGAAGGAACGCGCCAAACAAGAAGCCGAAGCCGTCATGTACGAATGCCTCGAACGGGGCCTCTCCTTCAAAACCATCGAAGGAAACATCCTCACCCTCCGCCCGGCGCTGTGCATCACGAAGGAAGAACTGGATCAGGCCCTGGAGATATTGGAGGAGAGTATCGAGGAAGTGGAAAGCCGGTTATAGACCACCGCTCGACATTCTTGAAACGGACGAAGAGCGACTTCTCTCCTCATCATTCATTGTGTCCGCGTGGGGGTATTACTCCGCTCGTAGCCTGCCCGCGAGTGCACTGGTTCCGCGGGAAGTACGGCGGAAACGTCTTGCAGGCTGTCGAAAAAGCCCATCCGGGACTCTTTCAACCTCTGTCACGAATGGTCTTCTTCGGGGTTTCCGGCCGCGAGGATCACCTGACTGGGACGGACGACTCGGTCGTGGAGTTGGAACCCGGTTTGGGCCACGTGGGTAATGACGTTGGCGGGGTATTCTTCCGAGGGCATCTGCGAAATGGCGTGGTGCAGGTTGGGATCGAAATGCTCGTGCAAGGCTTGAATCGGTTTGCAGTCATGTTTGCCGAGGGCTTCGATGAACTGGGAGGCGACCATTTTCACGCCGGAAAGGAGGCTTTCGACGTCGTGGGTCTTCTCGGCCGCTTCGACGGCGCGATCCATGTTGTCGAGCACCGGAAGCAGGTCGCGAATA